>DATMZL010000227.1:0-7387 GCA_035607075.1 Polyangia bacterium | reverse complement strand
AGGACCTCGCGGCCCTCGAGGGTCCGGGCCTGGCTCTCGATCGACAGGCCGCCTTGCGCGCGCATGGCGTCGGCGTGCGCGCGGAGAATCAGCGCTTCAACGCGCTCCTGCGTCGGCCCACGCGCGAGGCCGCGCAGGCGGCGTTGGAGCTGCTCGACGCCGCCGCGGACCACCCGGCGCAGGGCGCGCTTGACCGCGGGGGCCGGGTTCTGGAAGGCTCGCAGCGTTCCCGGGGTCGCGACCGAGCTAGCCCGCTGTCTGCGATGTTCCGTCGCGGCCGACCATGACTGACCATGAAGAACGAATGCGTGCGAGGACCGCTTGCGGCTTCCCTATCCTCGCCGCCTTCTGCCGAGCAAGTAGCAGTCGCGACCCCGGGACATTGATCGCGTGCGGCGGAGCGCGGCTTTGCCGCGCGCAGCTCTTCGCGGGGGGCGCGGGTCCCCTTGGGGGTATCGGATCCTGAACGTCGTCGAGCTGCTCGCCGAGCTGCGTGACCTGCTGGCGGACCCGCAGAGCAACTGGGGGCGCATCGGCACGGTGCTCGCGGAGCACCGCGGGCTGGCCGAACACCAGGCGGCGCGCTTTCTCGTCGCGCGCGCTTCTGTGCACGGCGGTCTGGCCGCGGAGGCGCAGCGCCGGCTGGCCAGCGTCGATCCGCGCGTACGGCTGCAGGGGATCGAGGTGGTCCTTGACGCCTTCCCGCGTTCGCTCGCCGGGAAGCTGCTGCGCCGAGTGGTCAAGGATCCCGACGCCACCGTCGGCAGGCGCGCGCGCGCGGCCGTGCGCAAGCTCGGCCTGAACGACGTCGCGCTGCCCGACGCGCGCTACGACGGCCCGCACCTGGGCGGCTGGCATCCCGCGGGCTGGTGCTTCGGCCTATTCCGCTTCCACACCTCGAACGAGCGCCGGCCGCCGCGGCCCACGCGGGTGGCGGCGCTGGGGGCCGTCGGTCTGCCGGCGCTGCGGTCGGTCGCCGACCTGGTCGCCCTCCTGGAGCTGGACGGCGAAGACGCGCTCGCGCGCCTGATGCGCCCCGGCACCGACGTGGGATCAGCCTACGTCGAGTTCGAGGTCCCGAAGGCCACGGGAGGCACGCGCCGCCTCGCGGCGCCCCGGGGGCCGCTCCGCCGCGTGCAGCGGATGATACTTGATCGGATCCTGGCGCGCGTGCCGGTGCACGACGCTTGCCACGGCTTCGTGCCCGGTCGCTCGACGGTGACGAACGCCCGGCCCCACCAGCGGGCGGCGCTGGTGCTCAAGACCGACCTGCGTGACTTCTTCCCGAGCGTGCACTACCGGCGCGTGTGGGGCCTCTTCGCGCAGCTCGGATACAACCAGCACCCTGTCGCGGCGCTGCTGGCCGGTCTCACCTGCTACCGGCCGAGGCTCCCGGACGGCCGCGTGGTCTGGCCGGGCGTCCTGCCGCAAGGGGCGCCGACGTCGCCCGCGCTGGCCAACCTCGCGTGTCGCCGCCTGGACGTGCGGCTCGCGCGCCTGGCGAGCCGCATGGGCGGCGTTTACACACGCTACGCCGACGACCTGACGTTTTCGTTCGCCGACCAGCCGGAGCTGAACGTGGGGCGCTTCTGGTGGTGGATCGATCAGATCTGCCAGCAGGAGGGGTTTCACGAGCACGCGGGCAAGCGGCGCGTGTTGCGGCCGAACGGCCAGCAGCGCGTGACCGGCGTCGTGGTCAATGACGGGCTGCATGTGCCTCGCCGCGAGCGCCGGCGGTTCCGCGCGCTGCTTCACGACGTCGGCCGCGTGGGCCTGGAGGCAGCGGCGCGCGGCCGCGAGGATCTCGGCGCCTACCTGGCGGGCTACGCCGCGTATGTGCGGATGGTCGAGCCCGCGCTGGGCGCGCGCTGGGGCGCGGAGGTCGCGCGCCTGCTGGGGGAGTCGCGTGCCTGATTGGTTCTGGAAGAAGAAGGCGCGTGCGCCCGAGCCGCAAGAGGCCGGCGTGCGCGGAGCGTTGTTCGCGGAGGTGCTGCGCGATCCTTCGCCCGAGGCCTGTACCGTGCTGGCCGATCAACTGCTCGAGGCGGGGGATGCGCGGGGCGAGCTCATCAACGTCGAGCTGGCGCTGGCCAGCCGGCCATCACCACCGCGCCGCGAGCGCCTGAGCAAGCGACGCGCGGAGCTGGTTCGCGCGCACGCGTCTGCCTGGTGGCCGTGGCCGTTCGCCGCAGGGACCGCGGCGGCGCGCAATCCCTTCACGGATGGCCCGCGCCCGGCCGCCGCGCTTCGCACGCGCCACGGCTTCGTGGTCGGAGTTCGCTGCGACGCGAGCGCGTTCCTGCCCGTGGCGGCCGACGTCTTCGCCCGCGAGCCGGTGACCGCGCTGGAGCTGCTGGCGATCGACGCCGACGGGCTCGACGAGCTGGTCGAGGCTCCCTGGCTGCCGCGGCTGCGTCGGTTGACGTTGCGGGGTGCGCTCGGCGACGCCGGCTTCAAGGCGCTCGCGCGGGCGCCGGGGTTGCGCGCGCTCGAGGCGCTCAACCTGCCCGATCACGGGATCGGGGTGGCGGGGCTGAGCGCCCTCGGTGACTGTCTCCCGTCGCTCGGCTCGCTGGGACTCACGGCGAACCCGCTGGGCGGACCGGGTGCGGGCGCGCTCGCGCGCTGGCGCCACCTGCCCAACCTGCGCTCGCTTTACCTCGCCCGCGCCGAGATCAACGGCGCCGGCCTCGCCCGGCTGCTCGACGGTCGCGAGCTCCCGGCGATCGAGAAGCTCTGTCTCGGCGGAAATCCGCTCGGCGACGCGGGCGTCGTGGCGCTCTGCCAGCACGCGGGCGGGCTGAGCGCGCTCCGGCACCTCGAGCTCGACGACGTTCGGATGTCCGACGTCGGCGCCGAGGCCCTGGCGCGAGCGCCGTTTGCGCGCCTCACGCGCCTCGACGCCAGGGGCAACCGCCACGACCCGACGCCCCTGCTGCAGCGCTATCCGGGCGCGGTCCGTCGGCTTGCCCCCAGCCGATGAAGACCGCGCTCGAAGCGGCGCGCGCCGGCGACTGGCCGACGTGTTTGAGCGCGTTGCTCGTCGCGTGGCGCGAGGCGCGCGACCCACAGCTCGCCGAGCTGATCGAGCGCGTCGGCGCCAGCATCCCGAGCGAGCCGATCCCCGACAAGGACATGGTCGCCGCGCTGAGAGTGCGCTGCAAGAACGCGACGGACGCGGACATCTCGACGATCGTCGAGGCCGTCGTGCGTGGCGTGCGTACGCTGCCGAGCAGGTACGGCATCCTCGTGGGGCTCGCGAAGGAGCGCGCCGCCGATCCGCGCATCGCCGCGGCGCTCGCCCACTTCGTCGAGCACCCGCCGTTCCAGCGGACCGACGGCGCGCTTTACGGCGACATCACGAGCGCGCTCGACGCCGTCGATGATCCGCGGTTTCGGCCGCTGCTCGTCGGCGCGTGGGCGCGCATCGAGAAAAGGTTGCGGTGGATCCGCAAGGACAGGAGAGACGCCGAGATCTTGAGAGGCATCGCCGCCGCGCTCGCGACGCGCGAGCCGCCGGAGGCGGTCGACGCCGGCGCGCTCGCCGAGCTCGCCGAGATCGACGGGCTGCTCGCGGCAAAGACGCCGGTCCAGAAGAAGCAAGCGAAGGATTCGCGTGAGCTGTTGCAGGCGATCTACGACGACCCGCTCGACACGTCATTGCGCCTCGTCTACGCCGACGTCTTGCTCGAAGCCGGCGATCCGCGCGGCGAGCTGATCGCGCTGCAGTGCCAGCGCGGGGACGGTCCCGTCAGCAGGCGCGAGCGCGAGCTCTTGAAAAAGTACGATCGCAAGTGGCTCGGCGCGATCGAACCGATCGTGCTGAAGAGCGGCGTCGAGTTCCGCCGTGGTTTCGTCGCGAAGGCGCGGGAAGCGACGAAGTTGATCGTGCAGAACGAGCTGCTCGCGGCGCCGGAGTGGTCGACCGTCGAGGAGCTCGACCTCTCGGTCACGTGGGGCGATACCGTGGTGAAGTTCATGACCGATCGACGCTGGAAAGCGCTTCGCGCGGTGTGGGGCCTCTCTCCCGGGGATGTCCTGGCGATCGGCAAGCAGCGCGACGACCTGCCGTGGACGTCGCTCATGCTCAACTACTGGGACGGCGCGCTCGCCGATCTGTCGGTCCCCGCGCTCGCAGAGCTCGGGTTCCCGCGCGGGACGCCCGACGCGGGAGCAGTCTTGGGCGCGCTCGCCGGCCGTCCTCTCGCGAAGTCGCTGCGACGCGTGCGCTTCGCCCTGCGCATCGCCGTCGGCAGTGCCCCGGTCATGCCCATGCAGCACATCCTGCAGCGCGCGCGCGATGCTGGCATCGCCGAGGTCGACTTGGCGTACGCGTGGAAGTTCGAGGGCGGCCAGGGGCTGATCCTGCGGTTCGCGGGCGATCGCGCGACCATCCTCGCGCAGTCCGCGAAGGTCGACCTCGACGTCATCGCGAGGTTCATCAGCCAGATGCAGCCCGCGACGATCCGCAGCGTCGGGTTCGACCTCCCGCCGCGTCCGACGTTCGTCGAGTCGGGATGGGCGCGCTTCGAGCAAGCGCTCCGCACACACGGCGTCGACATTCCCGCGCGCCCGCAGTGATGACGGCTCAGGGCACGAGCGCGTCCAGCGCGGCCAGGCTGGGCAGCGCGTGGTCGGGCCGAGGCAGATCGGCCGGGTAGGGCCGGCCGTGCGTCAGCCAAGCCGTCACCATCCCGGCGCCGGCCGCTCCGGCGATGTCGCGCACGGGATCGTCGCCGACGAACAGCACCCGTCCGGGCGCGCATCTCGCCCACACCAGCGCCCGCGCGAAGATTTCTGGGTTTGGCTTGGCCACGCCCAGCTCGTCCGAGACGAAGACTTCATGCACCAGCGGCGCCAGCCCCGCCGCCCTCAGCTTGCCCCGCTGCGTCCGCCCCCCGCCGTTCGTCACCACCGCCACCTTCGTGTGCGCGCCGATGCGCTGGAGCAACGCCGGCGCCTCCGGCCACGGTCGCGCGAACGCTGCCATCGCCGCGAAGAACTCGTCGAGAAATGCCTCCGGCGTCATCTCGAGTGCGAGCTGCCGAACCGCCGCCGCCGCAAACTCGTCGCGGGGCACGGACGCACAGCGATCGAGCGCCCGCAGCTCCGCGAGCACATCACGTCCGGCCAGCGTCGGGTGGCGCCCGCGAAGCTCCTCACAGAATTGCGCCAGCGCCGCTTCGCGATCGATGAGCGTGTCGTCGAGATCGAAGAAGACGGCGCCCCAGTTCACGAGCCGAGAATAACCTCAGGGCGGGTTCAGCTGGCTGGCGGGGATCGGGAAGAAGGCGCCGTTCGTTTCCGGCTCCGCCCACCTCGGCGGCTGCAGATCGCACGACGTCTGCCCCGTCGAGGAGCAATCGTACTGGATCGGGTACGCATGGCCGGCCTCCAGCCACATCGCCCGTCCCGAAAGGCGCGTCGACTTCATCTGGACGCCGTTGACGGTCAGCATCGCGGACGCGACGCCCACGGGATTGAACATGTGCCATCCCGAGCGCCGCGGCGTCACGGTGCCGACCAGATGCGTGTCGAATCCGTTCGCAGCAGGGTCGTACTGACGCAGCAGTCCCTTACCGTTGCCGATCGGTCCAACGGGTTCGAGGACCCCGGCGGGGTGAACGTAATTCTGGGGAATCGTCACGGTGCCGTGGTCGGTCTTCCAATCTGTCTCTTTCCAGCCAATCTTGAACACGCCGATACTGGTGGGGGCCCCGGCGTACAGGTACACCGTGTCGGCGTCCTTCTTGAAGATCGCGCCGTTGCGGCCCCCGTCCCCGCCGATGTGATAGCGCCACGAGGGCTGCGAAGGATCGACCGGCTTGCCGAACAGCTGGCCCGCATACAGGCCGTCCTCGTTGTACACGTAGATCGGGGACACGCCCTGACTGTTGCCGTAGATGTCCGATCCGTCACCGGCACCACCGTCGAAGTTCTCCGCAGCGTAAGGGTTGAACACCAGCGCGTTGTTCACGACGCCGTAGATGTGGCTGATGGTCATGAGCCGGCCGGGCGACGGCAATCGCCGCGGGGCACAAAAGTTTGAGTCGGGCTGTGTGGGCGGGCAGGTGTATTGGGAAGCGTCGATGTAAAGGGTGCCCACCCGGCCGGCGAGCCATGCCGGTGTGCCATCCTCCTTGAAGCGGCCAACGAAAGTATCGAGCGAAACCCACGGCTGGGCCGCGCAGAAGCCACGGGTGGCAGCCGGGTACCCGTAGTCGTAGTTGAACGCGGCCCACAACCGGTCCGCCGCGTCGAGCGTCGGGACGATGCTGAGCCCCCCCAGCGCCGGAAGGCCGGGGCTGCAGGTATCGGAGCGTACCTCCTTGACCATTCGGCTGGGCATGTTGGCGAACGCCTGCGTCCCGACCGGGATGCCCGGATAGTACGGGAAGCGTCCGTCCGGCGACGTCGCGGCCCGAAACCTCCTGAATCCTTCCCTGTACTGGTGGCCGTCCGGACCGTCGTCGTTGGCGCCGGCGAATGTGATGTAGTCGAAGCGCTCGCCGAGCTTGGGCCGCGCGAAGTTACCCGCGTCGGAATCGGAAGTGCCAGCGTAGGTGCATTCGTCGGTCTGATTGCACGCGCAGTCCACGTCGCCGTTCGCGTTCAAGGAGGAGTCCATCCAGAGCATCGACTGGTGGTTGGCGTCGAACGGACAGATCCCTGTCTCCAGAGTGGCAGTCTTGTCCAATTGGCGCTGATTGACCGCCGCCCACATCTCGAACGGCCACAGCGTGTGTGAGTCCCGATCGTAGTGGAAGATCGACGGCTGCTTGGACGGGGTGCTGGTCAGGAGATAGAGCTCGCCGGCGTTCACCCTCGCCGCCCAGTCGACCCCAACGTAGCCGCCCGTCAGGGCGTTGCCGCGCAGGTTTGTGACGTTGGTGATCGAATCGATGGACCACTCGTGCGTCGTGTAGTCGACCGATAGGCGCACGAGATCGTCCTCGAACTCGCCGGACGTGATCCAGACGTGGTTCGGATCGTCGGGCTCGACGGTCACGGCGGGGACCGTCTGGCCGCTGTACCACTCGTTCAACCAGGTGCCGTCGCCGCTGAAGTGCGCGACGCGCCGGGGACCGGAGATCTCGGACACCCAGAAGTCGCCGTCGGGGCTGACGGCGATGTCCGTCGCTTTGCGGAAGCTCCCTTTCTGCTCCTGGTAGGGGCCGTCTTTACGACCTTCCGGATCGCCGAAGGGAATGCAGGATGTCCCCCCGGGGGTCCCGTCGGTCGCGCAGCGTTTGATCCGCTGGCCGTCGATGATGAAAATGTCGTGATTCCCACCGGGCTGCACGGCCGCGTGCTTTGGGTCCTCCAGATTCACTAACAACAACGGGTCCTCCGTCCCCGCGTCATTCGTCTCCAGCTTGTACAGGCC
>DATMZL010000234.1:0-4322 GCA_035607075.1 Polyangia bacterium | reverse complement strand
GCGGGCGCGCCGCGCACATCGGGATCGCCGAGCACGTCGGCGAGGCGGGCGCGCGCTGCGGCGGCGGTGCGCAGCGAGGCGTCGGTGGGCGGCGCGAGGAACACGCTTCCCTCGTACAGCGCCGCGCGCACGGCGGCCGGGTCTTCGGGCATCGCCTCGACGATCACGGGCGCCTCGCGAGCAGGATGCAGCGGCGAGAATCGAGCTCGAGCGGCTCGCCGCGGATCGACCCGACGAGCGCGACGTCGGTGAAGCCCGCTTGCTCGGCCAGCCGAACGAGCTCGTGCGGCTGGTACGCGCGCACCGTGGTGTCGCGGACGATGCCGCCCGGATCGATCTGCCACCGCTTGTGCATCAGCCCGCGCGCGAGGTCCAGCCTGGTGTCACGCGTGAGCGTCAACCCGGCGCGCTGCGTGACCTCGTGTCCGCGGAAGCTCCGAAAAATCTGCGGGACGTTTAGGAAGTCGAGCGCGAACCTTCCCCCCGGTTGAACCGATTCGAACGCGCGCCGGAGCATGCGGATGTTGTCGGCGTCATCGGCGAGGTAGCCGAAGCTGGTCCACCAGTTGAACGCGGCCGCGCACGGCGGCCGCGCGACGAACTCGAACGCGTCACCCGCGAGCGCCTCCACCGCCGGCGCACGCTCACGGATCGCCCGGACGTACGCATCGGCCTGTTCGACGGCGACGACCGCGAGCCCGCGCGCGGCGAGCGGCGCCGACAGCCGGCCCGTGCCGGCGCACTGGTCGAGCACGCGATCGCCGGCGCGCAGTCCCAGACGCTCGACGAGGAAGTCGGCAGTCGCCTCGGACTCGGCGTCGTCGACGGCGTCGAGCAGCACCGCCGCGACGCGCTCGTCGTAGAGCTCGCGCCACCAGGTCACGCGAGCGCCTCCAGCGCCAGGTCGAGGCGGTTCGCGCCGCGGATCACGACGGTGCGGCGATCGGCGGCGCGCAGCGCGGCGGCGCAGCGATCGAAAAAGCTGCGGCGATCGTCGGGCAGGTAGCGGATCGGGTCGGCCACCCACGGGAGATCGACGTCGCACAGCAGGGTGAGGTCGTAGCGACGTGGCGGCAGCGGAATCGGCTCGTCGAAGAGGGTCGCCCGCCACACGGCGGTGAGCAGCGGATCGGTGTCGCAGATCAGCGTGCCGTTGCAGTCGGGCACCAGCGCATCCCCTGCCGCCGCTTGCCCCGCGGCGATCGCGTCGAGATCCGCGCGCGTCGGCCCTGCGCCGCCGCGTGCCTCCAGGTAGGCGCGCGCGTACTCGGGGACGCACACGGTGTCGAGCCGCGCGGCGAGCGCGGCGGCGAGCGTCGACTTGCCGGTCGACTCGGGGCCGAACACGCTGATGCGGCGCGCATAGTGCGCGCGCACCGGACGCGGCAGGTAGCGCCAGTGGGCGAGCGGGTCGGCGCGGATTGCGGTGCCGCTGACGGGCACCGTCGCGCGCGCGGGATCGATGGGTGCCCACCGCGCGCCGAGAACGTCAGCGAGCCGTGCGCCGTAAGCGTCGGAGGTGAACACGACGTCGGGCGGCGCGGGCAGGATCGCGCGGAGGCTGTCGCGCCAGATCTCCCAGAACCGCGGGTGCTCGGAAGGATCCTGCGGGTTCTCGTCGGTGAGGTGGAGGACGTGCAGGTCGGGGAACAGAGCGCGCATCCACTGCGCCCGCAGCGCGCCCGCGATCGGCTCACGCGCGAGCGTGCCGACGACGATTGAAAGGTCGTCGCACTGCCGGCGGGCCGTCTCGATCAGGTGCACGTGGCCCGCGTGCGGCGGCAGGAACTTGCCGAGCACGAGACCGCGGGTCACGCGAGCGCCTCCCGCGCCGCCGCCACGAGATCTGCTTCCGGGGCGCGGTCGCAGAAGTCTGCCCCGGTCGCGAGGAACAGGTCGTACGCGCGCAGGCGCGTGCGCTCCGGCGCGTGGATGCGCGCCAGCGACAGGTACGCCATCGCGACGTCGGGATCCGCGAACCGCGCCCGCGCGCGATCTGCCCACGCCTCCGGCGTCAGCTCGACGACATCCGCGCCTGCGCCGCGGAGCGCCCGCGCGAGGTCGGCCATGTGCGCGCCACGCGCGCTCGCGACGTGGTGCACGCCGCGAGCGCCCAGCGCGATGTCCACCACGCGCCGTGCCGCATGCGCCAGCGGCGTGGTATCGAACCGAAGCGCGTCCGGCGCGCGCGGCACCGCGCCGAGGCGCGCGAGCCCGCGCATCACCATCGCGAGCTGCCCGCGCGGCGCGCCGACGATCAGGCCGAGCCGGCTGATCGATCGCGCCGCGCGCCGCGCGATCGCCTCGGCCGCGATCTTCGTCGCCGCGTAGTCGCCGTGGACGATCGCGTCCGGCGCCGGCACGTCCGCGGGCGCGTGGCGCCCGGTCGCGCGATCGGTGCCGACGAACACGGCGAGCGTCGACACGTGATGCCACGGGATCGCGAGGGCCGCGACGTTCGCTGTCCCCGCTACGTTCGTCGGCGCGAGCGCGTCCCAGCCGAGACCGAGGTTCACGAGCGCCGCCCCGTGGATGATCAGGCCGACGCCCTCGAGCTCGGCGTCCGACAGCCCGAGGCGCGGCGCTCGGACGTCGGCCTTCCGGCCGCGTCCCCGCAGCAGGCATCGCACCTCGCGCCCGCGCGCGTGCAGCTCCTCCACGATCGCTGACCCGACCGCCCCGGATGCGCCGGTCACGAGTACCGCTGTCGCCGCGGACGCCGCATCCGGTGTCCCTGCCGGTGCCGGTGCCGCTGCGGCTTCCGCGTCCGCGACCGTCATCCGTGGCAAGGGAGCGGCACGGACGTGGTCGACGAGCGCCTCGAAGCTCGGATCGGTCTCGAGGAAGCCCGGCGCGATCGGCAGCGCGCGCGCGTCGGCCTGCGCGGCCAGCACGATCGCCGCCAGCGAATCGCCGCCGCTCGCCCGGAACCGATCCCCGGCCAGCACCGACGGCGCGCCGATCGCCGCGCACCACAGCGGCGCCAGCTCGCGCGCGATCGGCGCGTGGGGAGCCGCCGAGCTTTGCTCGGCGCGTACCATCGCGGGAGGGTTCGGGAACCCTTTGAGGGTTCCCGACTCGATCGGATCGGCCATGTGCGCCACCTTCCCCGTCGCGGTGCGGGGCAGGGCGCCGACCAATTCGATGCGCGGGATCATCCACGCGGGCAGGGCCGCGTCGAGCGCCGCGCGCTCGACGTCGCCGGCCACCCGCGCGACCAGGCGGCCGTCCTCGATGCCGACCGACACCTCGCGCACGGCCGGCTGCGCCGCGATCACCGCCTCGATCTCGGCGAGCTCGATCCGCTTCCCGCCGATCTTCACCTGGCGATCCAGGCGGCCGCGGAACGCGAGCCCGCCGACCACCCGTTCGACGCGATCGCCGGTCCGGTACCACCGCACACCGTCGCGCACGATGAACCTCCGCGCCGTCTCCGCTTCGTCTCCCGCGTACCCACGCGCGAGGCAGTCGCCCGCGATCCACAGCTCGCCGTCGACGACCTCATATCGCACACCCGGCAGCGGATCGCCGATCAGCGGCTCCGACCAGCGCGCGGGATCCACCACGACGAGGCTCGAACACACAGTCGCCTCCGTCGGCCCGTACACGACGACCGTTCGCACCTTGTCCGCGATGGCACGTACGGTCGCGGGGGGGCAGGCCTCGCCGCCCAGCACCACCGTCCGTAGGTCAGGCGGGAGGCGCGCCGGATCCAGCGCCGGCAGCAGCGCGGTGGGCAAGTCGACGTGCGTGATCCGCCGGCTGGCGAGCGTCGCGAGCGGACGTGCGGGCGCGGCCGGTGCGAGCACCAGCGTCGCGCCGCTCGCCAGCGCCGTGCACACGTCCGATATCGACGCGTCGAAGATCCCGGCGTGCAGCCACAACGCGCGGCTTCCCGGTTCCAGCGCGAACGCGTCGACCTGCGCGCGCACCAGCGCCTGCAGCCCACGGCCGTCGATCATCACGCCCTTCGGCGTGCCGGAGCTGCCCGACGTGAACATCACGTAAGCGAGCGGCGGCGCCGCCGCGGCGAGCGCGCGCAGCGCATGCGTACGACGCACCGGCGGCATCGACGCGCCCAGCGGGGCAAACGCGGCGCCGGCCTGCCACGCCGCCAGCATGCCGACGACCCAGTCGACGCCGCGGTCGACCTCGAGCGGCACGATTGCACCCTCGACCGGGCGCGCGCGCGTCGCGCGGAGCAGCTCCGCGTACGTGATAGGCGGCCCATCCTCCGGCTCGATCGCCACGCGTGCGGCGTGCCGCTCGATCTCCGCGAACAGCCAGTCCATCATCGGCCCGGACCCTCCTCCACGATCGCG
>DATMZL010000984.1:0-2522 GCA_035607075.1 Polyangia bacterium | reverse complement strand
CGGGGTTGGTGCCACCGGCCCCCGCAGCATGGCAGGCTCGCTCGCGCTTGTTTCATCCCTCGGGGTGCGGCAGCGCCCCGTCCAGACTCTCCCCGCTTCGCGGGGCGAGGGGACCGGAGCGCTAATCGCGGAGGAGCTTCTTGGCGGGCTCGGCGTAGGGACCGGACGGGAAGCGTTCCAGATACTCGGTTGCGATTGGCCGCGCCGCGGCGCTGCCGCGGAGCTTGTGAACCAGGATCATCTGGCGCCCGAGCGCCTGTGCGGCGTAGGTCCCGCGCGGGCTCTCCGCCATGTAGCGCTCGTACCATTCCAGCGCGGTCTTCGCCGCCGCGACGCCGGATTCGTCCTCGGCCAGGCCGCCCAGGAAGAACGCCGCCTCGCGCGCCGCCCCCGAACGCGCGAAACGGTCACGCTCCGCCAGCAGCGCGCGCCGCGCGACATCGCTGCGGCGCACGTAACGAGCGGCGTCGGCCAGCGCGGTCAGATCGGCCGCGGTCGCGCTTTCAAACGTGCGCGTGAGCCCGCGCTGCTCGGCGTCCGCGAGCACCGCCTGGAAGTCACCCTGCGCGATCAGCTTGCTCCAGCTGACGTCCGACGCCTGCGCCGCGGGCGACTGCGGCGCGCCGCGAACCGCCAGCGCGCGCGCCCGGGCGGCGTGCGCCGGCGTCGCCGGTTCGGCCGGCTGCACCGTCGGTGCATCGTCGAGGACCTTCAGCTCGGGCGAGTCGATGCGCGCGCGCGGAAGGTTCGAAGCCTCGGCACCCGGCGTCGCGTCCAGGAAGATCTCGCCGTCCTTCACATTGGCGACCAGATGCTGGCCCGCCTCCATCGTCAGACCGCCGCTGGCCAGCGGACCGCGCACGATGACCTTGCCCCGCTGCATCTGCACGTCGAGCACCTCTTCGGAGCCCGACCAGCGGACGTCGAACTCGGTGCCGACGACCTGGACCGAATACGGCCCCGCGTCGACGGTCCACTTCGCGGCCGGCCGGTGCGTGACGCGCACGTGGGCGCGGCCGCTCTCCAGCAGCACGCGGCTGCCGTGCGCGTCGATGTCCGTCACGCGCGTGCTGGTGCCCGGATCCAGCGCCAGCGAAGACCCGTCGGAGAACTGCAGCTCCGTCCCGCCTTCCGCCTTGGCGCGGACGTAGCCGCCGTCGCTGACGGTGCCGTTGACGACCGCGAAGGTCAGCGTCGAATCGACGCGCTGATACAGCAGTACCGCGGCCGTCGCGCCCGCCGCGACGAGACCCAGCGACCAGACGCCGAAGCGCGACGTGGACCGCAGCGTGCGACGCGCGACCGCCTGCTCGAAGCGCATCAGCCCCGACTGTTCGCGCGCCGTCAGGCTGTCGTCGAACGTGTCCCGGGCGGTGCCGATCAGGTTGTTCAGCGTGCGATGAGAGTCGTTGACGTCGTGCATGCCGTCAAAGGTTCCAACTCCCCCATTCCCGGATGACCGCCTCATGATCCCTCTCCCGGCGTTTCCTGCACCAGCTTGGGCCCGTAATGGACCAGGACCGGGTCGCGCTCGACCAGCAGGAGCACCCGCGCCCACACGCGCGCAAGCCGGCGCTTCGTCGTGGCGAGCGACAACTTGAGCGCCGCGGCGACCTCCGTCAACTCCAGCCCCTCCATGAATCGCAGCACGAACGCGGCGCGGTCGGTGGCATTGACGCGGTCGAGAATCTTGTAGAAACGAGCAAGCGCCTCCCGCGCATCAGTGTCCGGCGTGACGACTTCCAGCTCGGCGGCGTCGGTCTTTCCCGACAGCCGCACCCAGCGCCGGACCCAGCGGCGCCGCAGCTCGTGGCGCATCGTCAGCGAGGTCACCGAGATGACGAACGCCTTCAGCGCCTTCGGCTCGCGCAGCGCGCGCACCTTCTCGAACACGCACAGGAAAACTTCCTGAGCCAGATCGTCGAGGTCGTGATCGGCGCCGAGCGTCCGCCGCAGCATCCGGAACACCATCGGCGCGAACCGCTGCCAGAGCACGCGCGGCGCGCGCGGATCGCGCGCGATAAGGGCGCGCGCCAGCGTGGCGTCGTCGCCGTCCACCAGGGCGCCGGGCAGAGCGATTACACGGGCGCCATCTTCGACGTCCCGCATCAATCTATTCTCCTTGAGAAGGGCAAGCCCCATTCCACCGGAGAAGCGACGCTGCCGGACATCGACAGCTCAGAATTCTACCCTTCTTCGATCACCCTTTTCGGGCGCGGCGCATTTCCAGTAAGCGGTCGACGATCACCGCCACCAAAATGACGGCGCCGCCGACGACATTCTGCCACAGGGACTTACCTACGAGGTTCACGGCGTTGAAGGTGATTTGCATGACGCCGGCCCCGATCAACACACCGAAAACCGTCCCCTTCCCGCCCTGCAGCGAGCAACCACCGAGCACCGCGGCCGTTACCGCGTGCAGCTCGTAGGCGTTACCGAGCGCGGGCGTTGCGGCGGGCAGGTATGCGGCATACAGGATCCCGGCGAAACCGGAAAGTAACGCGCTGGCGACGAATGTGATG
>DATMZL010000257.1:0-2643 GCA_035607075.1 Polyangia bacterium | reverse complement strand
ACTTCCTGCAGGTCTTCGCCACCGCGCACGGCAAGACGATCGCCGGCTTCGATGAGGAAGCGCTCGAGCGCCTGGCCGGATACGCGTGGCCCGGCAACGTGCGCGAGCTGGAGGACGCAATCGAGCGCGCCGTCCGTGGCTGTCACGGCTCGCGGATCACCATCGCCGACCTGCCGTCGAATCCGCGTTCGGGCACCGCCAGCGCGGCGGTCCCGATCCCGGGCTCGACGCTCGACACGATCGAGCGCTACGCCATCCTGCGCACGCTGGAGGCGACCAGCGGCTCGACCGGCCGCGCCGCGGAGATCCTGGGAATCAGCATCCGCAAGGTCCAGTACAAGCTGCAGGAATACCAGGACGCAAAATCCTATTCAGAACCCTCAAAGGGTTCCGAACCTCCCGCGACGGGCTCCGGCGGGGGACCCGCCTCCGCCCAACGCGGATCCGTTGATCCGCGCCCGATTCTCGCCGGCAAGCGAAACTAGGCCGAGGGTAGCGCGCCGCTCAAGAAAGGCGCGCATCGCTCGATGTGGGGTCGGGAGCCACTTTGCAACGGCACAGCAGCGCCCTCGCCCTGGCGGGCCTCATGATCGCCGACCAGGGGAGAGGGGATAAGAAGCACGGTCGAGACGATCTCGTCGTTCCGCGTGACGTAGAAGTCACCGGGCAGGATCTGCGCGACCCACTGCTCGGTGCTGACTTCGTAGTAGCGGTTGATGCGCTCGAAGCCCGGGAAGGTCGGTGGAACGTCGGCGACCTTTCCGGGGCTCATGAAGGCGCTGCGTGCGATGCATCGCGCGCAGCCCGCGCCGTCCGCCCGCCCCCGGATGCGTCGCTATCGATCGCATCGCCGCTTCCCCCGACGTCGCGGGCTGCGCGCGTGCCCTGCCGCGCCAGCCTCACTAACCCGACCATGTCCAGAATGAATGCCACGCTCCCATCCCCCAGGATCGTCGCTCCCGCCAGCCCCTCGATCCTCCCGCAGTTCGTCTCCAGGCTCTTGATGACCACTTGTTGCTGGCCCTGCAGCTCGTCGACCAGATTCGCGGTGTCGATCTGGCGCACGGCCGCGGCCTGGATCTCCAGATCACCGCCGCGCGCCACCGCCGCCAGCAGCTGCGCGCGCATCGACTCCGCGGCCGACAGGTCGAGCACCTCGTCGCACGTCACGGTCACGCGGCCGCTGGTCGCGCGCGCAGGGGTGTCCGTCCGCTGACCTTGCATCTAAGCCAAGTCGCCTCCAAAGACCACATCGTGGGCGACCGGGAAAACTTGAGAATCCGCGTCAAAAGCGCGGTCGCGCGGGCCGATCTACGCGCCGCGGTTGCCGTCGAGCAGGCGCGGCGTGCGCGCCACCAGGTCCATCGCGAACAGATAGCGGTCGGTCGGCTTCCAGACGTAGCCGTCGCAGCCGAGGTCCAGCAGCTTGCGCCGCTCCTTCTTCGACTCGCGCCCGGCCACCGCGATCAGCACCGCGGTTTTGGTTCCCGGATCTTGGCGAAGCATGCGAATGATCTCGGGCGCGGTCATCTCCGATAACTGCGTCGAGAACAGGATCATCGTGGCGTGCGTCCGTTGCACCAGCGGTTCGACCTGCGCCCAGCGCCGCGCCAGCGTCGACGGACAGCCGGCGCTGGACAGGCTGACGAACATGCGGCCGAACGACTCGCTCTCTTCCTCGATCACGACCGCGCGATGTCCGGCCAGTTGCCGCTTCGCGGTCGCAAAATCCAGGTTCGTGGGGATGGCTGCGATCGAACCCGCGTGATTGATATGAGTCGTGGGAGTCGCCATGGGTGCGTGCGTCCTTGCGAACGCGATGCCAGTCGACTCACGGCGTTGGGCCGCGCCGATCGCGGACTTACGAATCGTACAGACCACTAACTATGGTGACGGTTCCATGACTCTGGCGCGCGCGCTAGAGCGAGGGATACCGTTCGCGACCGATCACGCCTCGGGGTTGTGGCTGATCGTGATGCCGTAGCGGCGCATCTTCACGTGCAGGGTCTTGAAGTCGACATGGAGCAGGCGCGCCGCCTGACTCTTGTTGCCGTTGGTCGATTGCAGAGCGCGCAGGATCGCATGGCGCTCCGCCGACTCGACGGCGGCGTCGGCGATCTCGCGCAGGCTGGTCGGCGGGCCACTCGGTTCGGCGGGCGGGTCGGCGCGGCTCGGCTTGAGCAAGCCGCGCATCTCGGAGCCGGTGATCGTGAATTCCTCGGTCAGCAGCACCGCCTGGCGAACCACGTTGCGCAGCTCACGAACGTTTCCGGGCCAGCTGTGCGCCATGATCTCCGCGGCGGCCTCCTCGTCGAACCCGGCGACCGCGCGCCGGAGCTCGACGTTGGCCTCGTCGAGGAACCGGCGCGCGAGCATCAGGATGTCGCGCCCGCGCTCGCGCAACGGCGGCACCGTGATCGTGAACTCAGCCAGGCGATAGAAGAGATCCGCGCGAAATCGCCCTTCTTTCGCCGCCTCTTCCAGCGACACGTTGGTCGCGAAGATGAAGCGCGCGTCGAGCTTGCGCGGCGTCGTCGAACCGAGCGGCAGCACCTGACGCTCCTGCAGCACCCGCAGCAGCTTGGCCTGCGTTCCGGGTGGCAGGTTGCCCACCTCGTCGACCAGCAACGTACCCGCGTGCGC
>DATMZL010000591.1:0-2604 GCA_035607075.1 Polyangia bacterium | reverse complement strand
CGTTGTAGGTACAAAGCGCGTGGGGAGCCGGCCAGCTCTGCTGGCCGCGTACCATCGCGGGAGGGTTCGGGAACCCTGCCAGGGTTCCCGAGGTACAAGCGCGTGGGGAGCCGGCCAGCTCTGCTGGCCGCGTACCATCGCGGGAGGGTTCGGGAACCCTGCCAGGGTTCCCGAGGTACATTGTCGGCGTGAAGGTCGCGCTGGGACAGATCAACCCGACCATCGGCGATTTCGCGGGCAACCGGCGCCTCGTGCTCGAGGCCACCGCTGCGGCCGAGGCGCAAGGCGCCGAGCTGGCGCTCTTCCCCGAGCTGGCGCTGGCGGGCTATCCGCCGCGCGACCTGCTCGAGCGCACGAGCTTCCTCGACGCGGCCGCAGCGTCGCTCGCGGCGCTGGCGTCAGCGCTGGCGCCGTCGCGCACCGCCGTCATCGTCGGATTTCCCGAACGCCTGCCGCTGGGTCCGTCCGGGCGCGCGGTCGCCAACAGCGCCGCGCTGATCGAGGGCGGCGCGGTCACGCACGTCGTGCGCAAGTCGCTGCTCCCCACCTACGACGTGTTCGACGAATGGCGGTACTTCGAGCCCGCGGCCGAGGTTGCGCCGGTGCCGTTCCGCGGTCGTACGCTCGGGCTATCGATCTGCGAGGACATCTGGAACGACGCCGACTTCTGGCCCCATCGTCTCTACCGTGGCGATCCGATCGAGACGCTCGTGCGCGCCGGCGCCGAGCTCATCGTGAACATCTCGGCGTCGCCGTACACGATGCAGAAGCGCCGCCTGCGCCCGCGCATGCTGGCGTCGACGGCGTCGCGCTGGCAGCGCCCACTGCTGTACGTCAACCAGGTGGGCGGCCAGGACGATCTCGTGTTCGACGGCGCCAGCCTGGCGTTCGACGCCGGCGGCCGCGTGATCGCGCGCGGCGCCGAGCACGACGTCGACCTGGTGATCGTCGACGTGGCGGCCGGCCGCGGCGCGATCGCGCCGTTCGACGAATCGGGCGAGCGCTCGGCGCTGGCGGCGCTGGCGCTGGGAACGCGCGACTACGCGCGCCGGTGCGGCTTTCGCCAGGCGCTGCTCGGGCTGTCGGGCGGGATCGATTCGGCGCTGGTCGCCTGCATCGCCGCCCGCGCGCTCGGCCCCGACAACGTGCTCGGCGTCGCGATGCCGTCGCGCTATTCGTCGCCTGGATCGATCACCGACGCCGAGGCGCTCGCGCGCGCGCTGGGCATCGACTTCGCCACGATCCCGATCGAGCCGATGTTCGCCGCTTACCTGGACACGCTGGCGTCGCCGCTCGAGGCCTTCGCGCCGGCGCGGCCGCCCGCCGTCGCCGCCGCGGCCGCCGACTTGACCGGGCAGAACCTGCAGGCGCGCATCCGCGGCGCGATCCTGATGGCGCTGTCGAATCGCCAGGACCGCCTCCTGCTGACGACCGGCAACAAGAGCGAGGTCGCGACCGGTTACTGCACGCTCTACGGAGACATGGCGGGCGGCCTGGCCGTCATCAGCGACGCGCCGAAGACGCTGGTCTATCGCCTGTCTCGCGCGGTCAACGCCGCCGCCGTCGCCGACGGCCGTCCCGCGCCCATCCCGGAGTCGACGCTGACCAAGCCGCCGTCGGCCGAGCTTCGGCCCGATCAGACCGATCAGGACAGCCTGCCGCCGTACGATCTGCTGGACGCGATCCTGGAAGCGCACCTTGTCGAGGGGCTGGACGCGGTGCAGCTGGTCGCGCGCGGGTTCGAGCGCGCGGTCGTCGACGACGTGGTCCGGCGCGTGCGCACCAGCGAGTACAAACGCCGCCAGATGCCGCCTGGCCTCAAGATCACCGGCAAAGCCTTCGGCCCGGGCCGCCGCTACCCGATCGCGCGAGCCCCCGATTGAACCGGCACTTTTGTGCGAAATTCGGGGGTATCCCCTAAGGGACTTGCTCAACCGAGTTCTTAGCCTGTATCGTCCGCGGTCCTTCGCGGCGGAGGTATCTAGAAACTAAATGCGTGCTGCCATTACCGTTTTGCCCGGTGACGGGATCGGCCCGGAAGTCGTCGCGCAAGCGACGCGTGTGCTGGCGGCGGTGGGGGAGAGGTGGGGACACGTTTTCACGTTGCGCGAAGCCCTGATCGGCGGCGCGGCGATCGACAAGACCGGGACGGCGCTGCCGCCCGAGACGCTCGCGGTCGCGCGCGAGACGGACGCCGTATTGCTGGGCGCCGTGGGCGGACCCAAGTGGGACGATCCGCGCGCCAAGGTCCGCCCCGAGCAGGGGTTGCTGGCGATCCGCAAGGGGCTCGGCCTATACGCGAATCTTCGTCCCGTCACCGTCAACGGCAAGCTGCTGCACGCTTCGCCCCTGCGGCCCGAGCGGCTCGCCGGCGTCGACCTGCTGGTCGTGCGCGAGCTGACCGGCGGCATCTACTTCGGCGAGAAGCTGCGCGACGGCGATCGGGCCAGCGACAACTGCACGTACACCGTCGCCGAGGTCGAGCGCATCGTCCGCACCGCCGCCCGCATCGCGCGCGGCCGGCGCAAGAAGCTGTGCTCCGTCGACAAGGCCAACGTGCTCGAGACGTCGCGTCTGTGGCGTGAGGTCACGGTTCGGGTGATG
>DATMZL010000845.1:0-2249 GCA_035607075.1 Polyangia bacterium | reverse complement strand
ACCCGTACACGGGCCTGCCCTGGAAGGTCACGCGCTTCAAGGTCGTGCAAGGGACCGAACTCGTCTTGAACGAGACGAGCACGGGCTACTGCAACACGATCGCCGAGGACGCGACGGGCAATCCCCTCTGCACGACCGATCCGCCAGCGCCGGGCACGCCCGGGATCGTGTATCCGGTGAAGGTCATCGACAAGAGCTATCTGCACGTGGGCCCGCTCTCCGAGTTCAACACACCGGAGCTCGTGCAGACGGTGACGAACTTCCGTTACGACGACTTGGGGAATCCGCTCACCACGACCGTTCAGACCAGCGGGCCCGGCGAGGTCTACGAAAAGAAGACCGTCAACACGTACGGCAACCCCGGTAGCGACGAGCAGAAACAGGGAAAGATCACGAGGGCTGTCGTGACGACGCGCCGGGTGGCGCCCGGCGGACCCACGCTCACGCACACGACGGCCTTCGAGTACGGAATCGTGAACCGGTTCTACTACTCGCCGATCGAAGGCCAACAACAGCAAGATTTCGCCACGCTGGGGCTCATGAAGAAGAAGATCGAGCCCGACGCCTGTACCGATCCCACCTGCCCGCAGGTCCGAGTCGACACGGCGTACCTCTACGATACGTTCGGCAACATCATCGCGACGACCGACTGCGCGAACGACTTCAACAGCTGTGCGGTCGGACAACCGGGACCGCCCGACAAGCGCTTCCGAACGAACCGGACCAGCTATGACCCGGCGGACTTCAATTTCCCGTCCGGGCCTGGGCTGGTCTCGACTCTCAGTTACAACGGGAAGGGCCGCTTCCCGGTGAGGACCACGAACGCGCTCGGTCACATGGAGTACTCCGCGTACGATCCGATCAAGGGCTTGCTCGTACAGAAGACGAATACCGACGGCGTTCACACCTGTTTCGGCTACACGGATCTCGGACGACGGACTTCGGTCACCGACCGCTGCGGTCTTTACGGCAACGGGCCGATGACGACGCTGACGAACCAATATCGGACGACCACCGCCGATCCCGTGCAGTCGCGAGTCGTCAAGGTGACCGCGCCTCCGACCGGAGACACCACCTGGGTGTACACCGACATGCTCGGGCGCAAGATCGAAACGCGTGGCCGCAGCTTCGACGGCGGCTTCACGCAGACCACGACCACGTACGACCTGCTCAACCGCATGTCGACGACGCAAATGGCGGCGCACGCGCTCGGGGCATCATCAGCGCCGTTCAGGAGCTTCGGCTATGACGAGCTCAACCGCGTCAAGACGGTCACAGACGGACTCGGTGACATCGACGGAACCGGCATCTGGCGGTCGACGACGACGACGACGACCTATCTCGGAATGACCACGCACAGCTTGCGCACGCGTACGAATCAAGACGGTCAGCAGGAGAGCCAGGAGCGCGAGGAACGAAAGAACACGCTCGGCAAGATCGCGATTGTCGCGGACGCCTACTGCCCGTGGTCCGACATCTGTCCCGGGACGACATACGCGTACGACGCGGACGGGAACCTCACGGATACGTTCGATCCGGTTGGAAACAACGTTCACATCCACTACGACCCGCGCGGGCGGAAGGACTCAACCACCGATCCGGACCTCGGCACATGGTCGTTCATGTACGACGGCTTCGGAAGCATGATCGGCCAGGTCGACAACAAGGGCCAGACCGTCGCGAGGACCTATGACCGCCTGGGCCGCATTCGGACCAAGACGGACGACTCCGGCACCTCGGAGTGGGTCTACGACGTCGCGCCGGGCGGCGGGACGGGCAAGCTCGCGGCCGTGATCAGCCCGCCTGACAGCAAGCTCAACGCGCCATGCGCCATCCCGTACGTGGACGCGACCAGCGGCAACCGTTCGGGCCGGTGGCTCGTGTACACGGAGCTTGGTGAGCTGCAGGACGAGTACCAGTGTGTCGAGGGCGAAACATTCGTCACCTCGCACCAGTACGACAACCTTGGTCGCGTCAGCGTCCTCCAGTACCCGGACGTGAACGGCAGCCGACTCACGGTCGGGTATCACTACACGAGCCTCGGGTTCCTGCAGTACGTGGACGACGAGACCAACCCGTCGCAGAGCTCGCTCCTCTGGCAGGCGACAGCGATGAACGCGCAGGGCCAGGTCACCGACGAGATCACGCGGAACGGCGTCGAGACGTTGTCCGTCCGGAGCCCTGTGACTGGCTGG
This sequence comes from Polyangia bacterium, assembly GCA_035607075.1. Lineage (GTDB taxonomy): Bacteria > Myxococcota_A > Polyangia > Fen-1088 > Fen-1088 > JADGRB01. The sequence continues at coordinate 54 of DATMZL010000845.1, read as the reverse complement.
TTGGTCTCCTCCGCCAGCGTGGCTCACGCCGATAACGACACATACATCCAGGCC
>DATMZL010000693.1:0-6253 GCA_035607075.1 Polyangia bacterium | reverse complement strand
GTTCACGGAGGCGACAGCCGGCGCAGGGGAGGGCGGCTCGTATTCGCGGGCGTCGCGATCGCCCGGCGCCGGGGCCGCAATGGGGGTAAAATGAAGCCCTTACCGCGCCGGCGCTGACGCCGGTCTTCTCTTAGCTATGAGGCGTTTCATGATGTGGAAGGCCCGGATCGTCACCGCCGCCACCATCGCGCTGACGGCGGGAGCCGCGCACGCGGCCGACCAGCGCGCGATCGTCTTCACGTTCACGCCGACCGATCACGCTCAGATCGCCGTATGGATCGAGTCCGCCGACGGCACGTTTCTCAGCACCGTCGCGCTGACCCAGGCGGTCGCCGTGCACGGCATCGGCAACCGTCCCGGCGCCTCCCAGATGAACAGCGGCTTTCACTGGCCCTACGGCCGCCGGGAAGGCGTGCTTCCGATCTGGGCGCAGCGCCGCGCGTCCGCGCCGGACGCGCTGCAGTTCCCGCGCGTCATCTTCCAGGCGCGGTCAGAGGGATACGCGTCGCGCAGCTGCTCGGATTCGACGCCCGATTCGTATTACTGCCTGTCCTTCACGCCGGATAACACGCGCAAGCAGCTGGACGCTGTCACCTGCGCCAGCGTGTTCAACAGCGACAAGGGCCGGATCATCACACCCGCCGACGTCGCCGCCGGGTACGCGGAGCCGACCGCGACGGGCGATCCGCCGACGTGGCAGGAGGTGCGGCGCCCGCTCGGTCTCACGTCGCTCTATCCGCCGCGCCGCGATTTCACGAGCTGCGCCAAACCGTCGACGGTCAATTTCTGCATGGGCGGCTCCGATCCGTGCTGGGACCATCCCGACTCGGCGACGTACGTCGACAGGGTGCGCGCCGTGATGTCCGACATCGATGTGGTGACGATGGCGACGCCGCCCGGCAAGGTCCAACAGAGCTGGATGTTCTCGGTCCCGGCGGCCTGGGCGGACGGCGAATACGTCGCGTACCTGGAGATCAATACCGAGGGCGACTACAACCCCACGTTCAGCGCCACGCGATTCGCGACGCCGTGCTCGCCGTATCCGTCGTGCTCGCTGACGTCGTGGGACTCGTATGCGGTGGAGTTCGGCTATCCCTACCGCGGGCAGCCGTCGGTGGCGTTCCGCGTTCCGTTCACGCTGGGCGCGGCGGCGCAGTTCTCGACGAGCGCGCCGGTTGGTTTCGGATCGGTCGACGGGACGCCCGCCGATCTCGGCACGATGCACCCCATGGACGCGACGATCACGGACGATCCGACCAACGCGCCCGGCAGCGGCGCGGATCGCCTGCTCATGAACGCGCCTCTGGCGTCGCGCCTCGGTGTCGAGGTTCGCCAGTGCATAAACGAGGCGCCGGCGCCCGAGATGCCGGCGGACTTCACTGTCGCGCCAGTCGCCGATGTGAAGCACTCGCATCAGTGGGGGCACCTGCATTTCGTCGTGCCGGCCAACTCAGCGGGGCGGATCTCGCGCTACGAGGTCCGCACGAGCAAAACCGACCCGATCGTCCCCGGTGACGCGACGTCATTCATCCACGGCCTGCCCGCCCAGGTGGCGTCCCTGACGACCGACGCGCTGACGATCCCGACCGACGGCGCGCCGGGCACCGACGTCGACGTCGACTTCGGCGGGCTGACGCCGATGACCCACTACTGGGTTGGGATCCGCGCCGTGGACGGCTGCAACCGGCCCAGCCCGCACGCGGTCGCGGAGATGGACACGACCCGCGTCCACTACACCCAGCTTCCGTCCGGATGCTTCATCGCGACGGCGGCGTGGGGATCGGCGATGGAGCCGGCCGTGGCGGCGATGCGGCACGCGCGCGATCGGTTGCTCGCCGACGTTCCCTTGTTCGCGGTCGCGGCCGATCTCTACGGGCACTCGGGGCCGCCGGCTGCGCGCGTCCTCGGCCGCAGCGACACGGCACGCGCGCTCGTCCGGCAATTTCTCGGACCGCTGGCGACCGCCGCCGAGGCGGCCGATCGCACGCGCCCGTAGGGAGAATCTTCGCTTGCGCCACGGCTGAGCCGTTGCCAAGACTAGCGATGTGCAGTCGAGTGGTCGGGTTCGCCTCGGTGCAGCGCTGGCAGCTGTTGTCCTCGTGACCGCCGCGCCCGCGCGCGCGCAGACGTGCATGATGGTGCGCTACGAGCTCCAGCCGGATTGCTATCGCGACGCGGACGGCGGCTGCGTTCGCAGCGTCGATCGCCTGGACCTGGGGCCGCAGATCGCGGTCTGGCTGGAGAGCGCGGACCGCACGACGTTCGTCGACACGTTGATGGTCACCAACATGACCGCGGCGCGCGGGATCGGGAATCGCCCCGGTGTCTGGAACTTCGTGTCGGGGCCGCTGTTTCCCTACGGCAAGCGGCACATGGCGTTGCCGATCTGGGCGCACGCGCGCGGTAGGCTTTACGACACGGTGGTCATGCAGGACAGCAAGGAGACGTGGCTCGGGTTTCACGAGTCGCTGTCGTCGAGCGAGCCGTACTACTGCCGTCCGTTGATGGCGCGCGAGATCAACGTCGACGCCATCACCTGTCCGACGCCGTTCACGAGCGTGAAGGGCAAGCTGGACCCGTCGACCAGGAGTTACTACCCACCGCGCAACGATCTGACGGCGTTCGGCAGCAGCGACTGCGACATGGTCGGTGGAACGTACCCGGGCTGCGACCTCAGCGCGATGAGCTACGCCGCGCTGAACGATCTCGACGCGGTCGCGGCGGCGACGCCGAGCTACGGCGGCCCCTACGTGGGCATCTGGACGATTCCGGCGGCGCTGCCGGCCGGCGACTACGCGATGCTCGTCGAGGTGAACAAGGAGTTCGACACGAACGCCGCGCACACGCACGCGTCGTTCACGGATCCGGAGCTTCCCGGGTACGGCCTCAAGAACAACTTCGGCCAGCCGTCGGTGGTGTACCGCGTTCCGATCCACATCGACATGGCCGCCGCCGCAGAATCCAGCGCGACCACGTCGCAGATCGCCGGATACAGCGATTGGACCGGCGAGGACGGCGCGATCATCGCGCCCGACGCGACGATATCGACCGCCAACCCCGGCTCCGGCGAGGCGCGCCTGCTCGAGTTCGCGACCGCCGCGGGCACCGGCCGCGTGCACGTTCGCGTCGAGCCCTGCGGCGCGACGACCTGCACGCCGCCGTCACCCGCGCCCGCCGCCGTAACGGAGCTGACGGTCGATCCGACCGGTCTCGCCGATACCTCGGCCGTGATCACGTTCAAGAACGCGCAGGGGGCGACCGGCGCGGTCAGCAGCTACGAGATTCGTTTCCGCCAGGGCGACTCGATGACCGACGAGGAGTTCAGCGAAGCGATCCGCGCGCCTCAGGTGATCCCGGGCGCGCCCGGCTCGACCGCGACGGTGACCCTCACCGGCCTGAAGGGGGTGACGGCCTATGCCGTTGGCGTGCGCGCAACGGATGCGTGCGGGCAGACGTCGCCGCTCGCGTTCACGGGATTCGTGACGCTGGCGCCGCACTTCAAGCAGGTCGAGGGCTGTTTCATCGCGACCGCGGCCTGGGGCTCACCGCTTGCGACCCAGGTGCAAGATTTGCGGCGCGCGCGCGACCGGCTGCGCTCCGGAAACGCGATGGCCGCGGCCGCCGTGGACCTTTACTACCGGTCCGGGCCCCCGGCCGCCGCCGTCCTGCGCCGCAGCGAGACCGCACGCGCCGCGGTGAGAACGTTACTTTCTCCCGTCGCTGTCGCATCGGGGCTGCTTTTCTAGCTCAGAACCCTCAAAGGGTTCCGAACCTCCCGCGATGAGCTTCGCGCGGCGAAGCCGCGCTACGCTCGACGCGCTTTCTAGCTTTTTGGCTATAATCCGGACCCTGATGTCGCGGGGTCGCTTTTGTCTTATTGCCGCGTTCGTTGTGATGGGGGCCGGCGCAGCGCACGCCACCGACGAGCGCGCCATCATCATCAACTTCACGCCGACGGAACGCGCCCAGATCGCGATCTGGATCGAGTCGGCGGACGGGACGTTCCTGAACACGGTCCAGTTGACCCAGGCCGTCGCCCTGCACGGCATCGGCAACCGTCCGGGCGCCGCGCAGATGAACAGCGGCTATCACTGGCCTTACGGACGCCGCGAAGGCGTGCTGCCGATCTGGGCAAACCGCCGCGTCACCGCGCCGAAGCAGACGCCGTTTCCGCGCATCGTCTTTCAGCGGCGCCCCGAGGGATACGCGTCGCGCACGTGCGAAGACTCGACGCGCGATTCTTACTTCTGCCTGTCGTTCACCGCCGAGAGCACGCGCCGCGAGGGGCTGGACGCGATCAGCTGCGCGAGCGTGTTCAACAGCGACAAGGGCCGCATCCTCACCGCCGCGGACGTCGCGTCGGGCTACTCCGAGCCGTTGATGGTCGGCGGACCGCCTGTCTGGCAGGCCGGCGATCGCACGCTCGGCGCGACCTCGCTGTACCCGCCGCGGCGCGATTTCGCGTCGTGCGCGGACGCGTCGACGGTGAACGTCTGCGCGTACGGCAACAGCACGTGCCAGGACCACCCCGACTCGGCGATGTACGCGAACATGGCGCGCGCCGCGATGCCCGACATCGACGCGGTCACGATGGCGACGCCGCCTGCTGACACCGAGCAGACGGTGATGTTCTCGGTGCCGCCGGAGTGGCCCGACGGCGAATACATCGCCTACCTCGAGATCAACACCGAGGGCGACTACAACGGCACGTACAACGCCGATACGTACAAGACGCCCGTTTCCTCGGAGTGGGATTCGTGGGCGATGAGCTACGGCTATCCGTATCGTGGTCAGCCGTCGGTCGTGTTCGCGGTTCCGTTCACGCTCGGTCCCGCTGCGATGTTCTCGACGACGACGCCGGTTGGCTTCGGTTCCGTCGACGGCACCGACTCAGACACGAGCGTCCTGCACGACATGAACGGCACGATCAGCAACGATCCGCAGGGCGCGCCGGGCAGCGGCGCCGATCGCCTGCGCCTGATGAGCGCGACGCAGACGGCGCGCCTCGAGCTGGAAGTTCGTCCCTGCCTAAGCCACCTGCCGCCCGACGCGCCAACTGGTGTCACGGTCGAGCCCGTCAACGACCTCAAGCACTCGCACGAGTGGGCGCACCTGCATTTCCAGGTGCCGCAGAACTCGGCGGGCGGGATCTCGAAGTACGAGGTCCGCGTGAGCTCGATGGCGCCGATCGTCGAGGGTGACGCGACGTCGTTCATTCAAGGCTTCCCCGCGCAGGCCGCGTCCACGAAGACCGAGGCCCTGATGATTCCGGTCACGGGTGGCCCGGGCACGTCCGTCGACATCGACTTCGGTGGGCTCACGATGTCGACGCATTACTGGGTGGGCATTCGCGCGGTCGACAACTGCAACCGGCCGGGCCCGCACGCGGTCGTCGAGTTCACGAGCGACAGGATCCACTACACAACGCTGCCGCCGGTCGACGTGCTCAAGGGGCAGTGCTTCATCGCGACGGCGGCCTGGGGATCGGCGATGGAGCCGACCGTCCAGGCGATGCGCCGCTCGCGCGACCAGCTGCTGGCCCAGGTTCCGCTGTTCTCGGTCGCGGCGGATCTCTACGGGCGGTCGGGACCGGCCGCGGCCGGCGTGCTCAAGCGCAGTGACACCGCCCGCGCGCTCGCGCGGCAGCTGCTCGGGCCGCTCGCGACGACCGCCGAAGCTGTCACGCCCGCGGCCGCGAAGTAGCGCGCGCTTCGACGGCGCGTCACTTCGCGACGCGGAACCAGTCGCAGCGCCCGGACACGCAGCCGCAGTAGGTGACGGGCGGCTCCTCGAGGCGACCGACGTCGTCGCACCACATCTCGTGGGGATACTGGTCCCAGCGAACGCACGTCGCGCCGCAGCCGGCGACCGAGCATTCGCCGTCATGGACACACGCGCGGCCTGGCGTCACCTCCGCAGGCGCGGCGACGCGGACCCGCCCGGCGACGCAGCCTGCCGGACTTGGCGGAGCGGTTTCGAACCGGTCCCAGTCTCTCGAAGAGATCGGACCGCACCCGGGATCGGTGGGCTCGCAGCGCGGGCCGACCACGCCGGTGATGTTCACGTCGATGCCGAGGCGGACGTCCGCGAGCCCGCGCTGCCGCAACTGATCGTCGACCGCCTGCACGACCCGGCTCATCGGCAGGTAGCACGCGTCCGACCAGAACCTCAGGCAGATGACCTGCGCATCCTTCGCCACCCGCGGCGAGCAGCACCCGCCGAGGCCGCTCGTGTTTCCGGCGCCCCGCACCGC
>DATMZL010000698.1:0-3458 GCA_035607075.1 Polyangia bacterium | reverse complement strand
CTCGGTCACCTGGCCGAGGTTGAAGTCCTGCCAGATGATGTCCGGCTGAAACTCGTCGATGATCTCCTTCAGCTTGTCGTACCAGAGCTGGTTCTCGGCGGTCGCTCCCTGCTGCCCGTACAGGAGCTTGAAGCTCGCATCGGTTTGCGCCGGTACGTACTGGTAGTAGCCAGTGAAGTGGTAGGCGTGGTGCATCGCCATCAGGAACTTAAGCCCCTTCTTGCGAAACGCCTGCGCGTGGATCGCCGCCATGTTCAGCTGCGGCCCCTTCGAGACCGAGTTCCACGCGTTGACTTTGCTGTCCCACATGGAGAAGCCGTCGTGGTGCTCGGCGACGGGGCCGGCGAACCAGGCGCCCGCGTCGACGATCAGCTGCGCCATCGCATCGGGGTCCCACGCGCCGCCAGCCGACACCAGCTTGGGCGCGAACTGGACGAAGCGTCCCATCTTGTCGTTCGCGCCGACGATGAACTTGTCGTAGCCCCAGTTCGCGAAAGGGTCCCCGTAGACCTGGAGCTGGTGCTGGTACTCGGATGAGTTCCCGCCGCGGTTGAACATGTTCCGCGGGTACCACTCGTTGCCGAACGCCGCGGTTCCGAACGCGCCCCAGTGGAAGTAGATGCCGAACTTCGCGTCCTTGAACCATTCCGGCGCGGGCGGATGCTGATCGAGAGACGTCCAGCTGGCCGTGTAGCTGGTGGGCGTCTGGGCCGCCGCGGCGATCGGCCAGCACGCCAGCGCCAATCCAGGGATCAGCCAACGACAGCGCATCAGGGCGCGCCTCGGTTCATCACCTGCCGCAGCGCCGCGACGAGCTCGCGGCGTCCCTTGCGCAACCGTGAGTAGACGGTGAACTTGCGGACGTGCAGGACGGACGCGACTTCGGTGACCGGTATGTCGTCGAGCTCGTGCATGATCAGCACGGCCCGCCGGGGTAGAGGAACGCGATCCAGCGCCGCGAGAAGCAGCCGGCGCGCCTGTCTTTTCTGCAAACCTGCGTCGGGATCGATGCCCGCGTCGGGCAGGTCCACGATGCCGAAGGGGACCTCGCGACTGCGTTTGCGCCGGTGGGCCGCAAAGATCCGGAACGCGATCCCGAAGAGGTAGGGCCGCAGCGGGCGGCTCTTGTCGCACCGACTCCATGAACTGCGGAGCGCCAGAAACACGTCTTGCAGCAGGTCGTCGATGTCTGACCGCTGGGCGCCAAGCCGCGCCAACGTGCGATGGACGTAATCGAGCTCCTCCTGGAACGCGTTTAAGCAGGCCTCGTCCGCATCGCGCGGCGCGCACGGCGCCGGAGCGTCATCCGATAACGCGGGCGGATCGGTTCTCTGTGCATTCAGCCGCATGACGTCGTGGGGCCGGCAGGCGCTGGCTCTTCCGGTAAAGGGGGCGGGCCGCGCGTATCCGGGTCTGTCGATCTGCGAGCAGGTGCGTTTTTGTCGCCTGCGCGCGTCAGGGTGCGCGCACGGATTGACGTCCCAGAATCCGCACTGCATGCTCGATTCGATGCTTCGCGCGACCAAGCCAGCGCCGCTCGAAGTTGTCGAGGGCGGACGCACGGAGCTCGACGACGGCGCGCGCGCCGCGCTCGGCGGCGATGCTTCAGCGCTGCGCGACTTTCTTCGCGCTGTCGCGCCGATCGTCCGCCGCGTCTGCCGCGGCGTCATGGGCCGTGACAACGCCGAGCTCGAAGACGCAATCCAGGACTGCTTGATCGACGTCGCGCGCTCGCTGCCGCAGTTCCGCTTCGAAGGAAGCGCCGCTCACTACGTGACGAAGATTGCGATGCGACGGGCGATCGCCTTGCGCGATCGCGCACGCGCTCTCGCGAAGCAACACGCGACGCTGGAGGCGTCCGACTTCCCGGCCAGCGCCGACCGGACGCCGGCGGCCCACGCGGAGCTCGTACGTAACCTGCTGGACGACCTCAACGAGGCGCAGGCGAAGGCTCTGCTCATGCGCATCATGCTCGGCCACTCGATCGACGAGATCGCGAGCATGACGGGCGTGTCAGTGAACACCGTGAAGACGCGATTGCGCCTGGCCAAGGAGCGCCTCCGGCGCTGGCTGCAACGGAGCGGAGAGGGACGCCGTGCCGGTGGATAACGGAACAATCGATCACGAGGAAGAAGCGCTGATCGGCCGCGCCGTCCGCGGTGCCTTGAGCACCGAGGAAAAGGCTGCGCTGGAAAGACACCTCGCGGGTTGTCCGACGTGCTCGGCCGAGCTCGAGGCCGTGCGCATCTTCGCCGCCTCGGTTGCTGCGGGACCGCTCGACGAAGCGCTCGACGACGCGGCTGTCGAGCACGCCATGGCGCGCCTCGGTGCGACGGACGAGGCGCTAGATCATGCGGCGGTCGAACGGGCGATGGCCCACCTCGACGTGCGCACTCCCGCCATTGCGACACCTCCACGGCGGCTGCGACGGACAATTGGCTTCGCTGCGTTCGGTGCCGCTGCCGCGGCCGCCGTCATGTTCGCCGTCTTCCGCACGCCCGGACCGGCCACGACCGCCGGCAGGGTGGCGGCGCCGGCGCCCTCACGCCCGCTCGTCCTCGCCGACGGGTCGGAGGTCGCTCCGGATGACGCCGCGACGACCATCCAGGTCGGCGAGCAGACAGCGGCGCGCACGGTCGTACGGCTGCCGTCGGGCGCAGCCCGGTTCCACGTCCGTCATGACAGCCGGCGCGTGTTCCGCGTCGACGCGGGCCCCGTCCAGATCGACGACATCGGCACGGTGTTTCGCGTCGCGCACGAAACAGGCGGTCGCGTTCGCGTCGCGGTGTCCGAAGGCCGGGTGGCCGTCCTCTCTTCGGCGAGCGGCGCGCGCGTCGAGCTCGGCGCGGGCGACGAGCGCGTGTTCCCGGCGTCCGCCGAAGCGGCACAGAAGATCGATAATCCCGCCGAAGCGCCTGTAGCCCCGCCCGCCGATCTCCCGGCAGCGAGCGCCTCGCAACGCGGACAACCGCGCGCCCGTCTCGCGGACGACCCCACCGGCCTCCTCGCCTCGGCTGACGTCGCTCGGCGCTCCCATCAGCCGAAGGCGGCGGTGGCGCCGTTGCGCCGCCTCGTCGAGCACTACCCGAAAGATCCGCGAACGCCTTCCGCGGCCTTCACGCTCGGGTGGGTGTTGCTGACGGATCTCAACCAGCCGCGCGAAGCGGCCGCCTGGTTTGCGCTGGCCGAACGGATCGCGCCACGCGGTGCGCTGGCCGAAGACGCGGCCGCTCGCGTCGCGGAAGCCTGGCAGAAAGCCGGCGAGTCACGCCGCGCGGCCGAGGCCGCTCGCCACTACGAGCAGATGTACCCGACCGGGCGGTACATCGCCCTCATGCGCGGCTTGATCGGCAAACATTGATCGCCAGCATCCTCGCGCTGGCGCTCCTCGCGACGCCCAACGAGGAAACCCCGGCAGCCGCCGAGCGTGGGTCATTCCTGGAGATCGATCCGTGCGT
>DATMZL010000445.1:0-3454 GCA_035607075.1 Polyangia bacterium | reverse complement strand
CATCACCGCGATGTTTGCGGCGTTCTATTCGATCCTCACGGGCTGAAGCGCCGTCGCGGGCGCCGCCGCCGTCGCGTCTACTGGCAAACCATCGGGAACTGCGTGTTCACGCTGCCGCCGCTGGAAGTCGGGATCGTCCCGGTGACGACGTGCCCAAGCGTATCCGTCAGCGTGACCGACTGCCCGCCGACCGCCGTGCCGAAGTCCCAGTAGCCGAACGCCTGCGTGCCGGTGTGGCCGCCCGCGACCGCCGCCGCGACCGGGAACACGACGTTCTGGAAGTAGATCTGGCCCGCATAGCCGTTGTTGTAGAGGCCGATGATGTTGCCCGACGTCGGACACGCGACCGCCTGCCACGTCACGCCGCTGGTGGCGTGGCCGGTCGTCGTTCCCTGGCCGAGGCCGAGCGCGACCGCTGCGCCCAAACTGAGATCGATGTGCTGCGCCGACGGACAGGTCGCGCACGCGTCGACGACGGTGGCGATGATCGACTTCCCCATCCAGCTGACCTGGACGCACATGCCGCAGTACTTGCCCTGAGCGAAGCTGCCGCTCGGGAACGCGGCGAAGTAGGGTGTCGTCGCCGTGTTGGGGACGGTCTCCGTGATTCCCGACGGACAGGTGCCGCTGCCACTGCCGGACTGCGTGCCGCAGTAGCCGCAGTAGGTCTTGTAGCTGGGACAGCCCATGCCCGTCGCCGTACCCTGGCTGAACCAGTAGCAGGTGAGCTCGCCGTTCGTGGTGCCGGGGCCGCTGCTCCATGTGCAGCCGCTGCCGCCGTCCATGCCGGCGGTGGCGCAACGGCCGTTGCTGGTGTCGCAACGCTGGCTGGCGGAGCAGGCCGCGCACGTGGCACCCGCCATGCCGCACTGGCCGTTCGACTGGCTGGCGTACGCGACGCACGTGGTGCCGTTGCAGCAGCCGTTCGGGCACGAGGTCGCGTTGCAGACGCAGGCGCCGCCGCTCGAGCAGGTGGTGCCGGTCGGGCACATAGCGCACGCGCCGCCGTTCGTTCCGCACGTCTGCGCCGACGGCGGCGCGTGACATTGCTTGTTGTTGTCGCAGCAGCCTCCTGCGCACGAGGACGCGTTGCAGATGCACGCGCCGTTCAAACACGTCTGGCCCGTCGCGCACGAGGCGCAGGCGGCGCCGCCGGTTCCGCAGGTCGTCATCGACGACGTGTGGCACATGCCCGTCGAATCGCAGCAGCCGTTCGGACACGAGGTCGCGTTGCAGACGCACGCGCCCTGCGCGCTGCACGCCTGGCCGGTCGCGCACGACTTGCACGCGGCACCGCCCGTTCCGCAGGTGCTGGTGCTGGAGGTGCGGCACTGGCCCGATTCGCAGCAGCCGCTCGGGCACGACGTCGCGTTGCAGACGCACGCGCCGTTCGAACACGTCTGGCCCGTCGCGCACGGGACGCAGGCGGCGCCGCCGACGCCGCAGGTGGGCGTGGACGACGTCTGGCACTTGCCCGTCGAGTCGCAGCAGCCGTTCGGGCACGACGCGGGCGTGCACACACACGCGCCCTGCGCGCTGCACGCCTGGTTCGCGGCGCATGCCACGCACTGGCCGCCGTTGGCGCCGCACGCGGTTGCGGACGCCGTCGTGCACGTGCCGTTCGCGCAGCAGCCGTTGCAGCTCATGCTGCCGCAGCTGCACGCGCCGTTGCTGCACGTCTGTCCCGACGCGCACATGCCGCACGCGTTGCCGCCCGAGCCGCACGTCATCGTCGACTGCGCCGACAGCGCCACGCATCGTCCTTGCGAATCGCAGCAGCCGCCCGGGCACGAGGTCGGATTGCAGACGCACGTGCCCGCTGGTCCGCACGCCTGTCCGGCCGCGCATGGCGCGCACGCAGCGCCGGCCGTTCCGCACGTGCCTGTGGCCTGCGCCGCGTACGCGACGCACGTGCCGTTCGCCTGGCAGCAACCGGATGGACACGACGCGGGCGTGCAGGCGCACTTTCCGGTCGCGTCGCACGTCTGGCCGGCGGTACACGGCGCGCACGCGCTCCCCTGGTTGCCGCACATCTGATCGGTCGCGGGCACGCATAGCCCCGCGGCGGTGCAGCACCCGGAGCAGCTCGCGCGATCGCAGGTGCACGCGCCAGCGGTGCAGGTCTGCGACGGCGCGCACGTCATGCACGCGGCGCCCGCGGTTCCACACGCAGCCGCGGTCGGAGGATTCACGCACTGCCCGTTCTGATCGCAGCAACCGCCGGGGCAGGTCGTGGGCGAGCAGCGCGGGACGTCGCTGCCCGCGTCCTGACCGCCGGCGCCCGCGCCGCCCGTGCCGGCCGATGCGCCGCCGCTTCCACCGCCGGTTCCGGCGCCCGCGTTCTGGCCGCCTGTGCCACCGGTGCCGGCGATTGGATTCGAGCCGCCGGTTCCACCGGTGGTCACCGCGCCGCCCGTGCCCCCGCCACTGCCGCCGGAATCGCCCGCGCCGCCGGTTCCGCCCGCCGTCATTCCGACGCCGCCGACGCAACCGGCCAGGGCGGCAGCAAGCAAGTAGACACACCCGTCGAAGCGAAGCAAACGCATAGGCCTGCCTTTCTACCCCGGGTTAGTGGCTCGACCAATCGTCTCGGATCGACGACGAAAATAAATTATTGACCGACGGTGCGCGCGCAGCGCGTCCGCGCGGCCTTCTCAACCCGTCGCTTCGCTACGCGTCGAGCTCTCGTCTCTCGCCGAAGGAGCGGGCGACGTGCTCGGACGAAGCGGCGCGCTCGCGCTTCGCGGCAGGCCGCGTGCGCTGTCCGCGGCGAGCGCGGCGAGGGCCGGGGTCGAGAGGACGCAGCAACCGAGGACGACGGCCGTGGCGTCGACCGAGATCGCGCCCGCCAGTGCCAGCGCGAGCGCGCTGCCCGCCATCATCCCGAGTCGAATCGCCTCGGCGCGCCGCGCCCACGCGCGCCGATCCCAGAACGCAGCGACAGTCACCAGCGACGCCAGCACGAAGGCGATCAGCGCGGACCGGACGACGCCCGAGGTCACGAGGCCGGGCCACAGCAGCGCGAGCGCGGCCGCCAGTGCGACGCCGAGTTGCGCGATCGAGTAGACGGCGGTGGCGCGCGGGATCGGCTGCCCGTAGCCGGGCCGGCGGACATCGACATCGGGCGCGTCCCAGGGCGCGCGCCATTCGGGCGGGCGAATCCAGACCTCCAGGCCGGCGCGCCAGTTGGGCGCGCGGCGCGACCGTCGCGCGAGCTCGGCGTACGGGTGCAGGTTGGCCCAGAACGGACTCCAGCTGCAGATCCCGCGAGTCACGCCGTAGTCGGGCTCGCGGGTGTACCCGGCGAACGTGTGAAACAGCTTGTCCCAGAAGATGAAGAACCCGCCGTAGTTCTTGTCGAGGAAATCGGCGTCGCGGCCGTGGTGCACGCGGTGGAGGACGGGCGTGGCGAGCACACGCTCCAGCGGACCCAGCGCCGGGATGAAGCGCGTGT
>DATMZL010000290.1:0-6599 GCA_035607075.1 Polyangia bacterium | reverse complement strand
TGATGCTCGAGCCAAGGCCCGGAATGCGCCGCTGCTTCGCCGGTTGGCCGAAGATCACCGAGCCTTCGGCGTCCACCGCGACGATGCGTATCGCGGGGTTGTGTTCCTTGAGCCGCCGCGACACGCCGGCCACCGTCCCCGCGGAGCTGACGCCAATGAAGACGTAGTCAACGTTCGGCAGCCGCCTGCAGATCTCGCCGGCGGTGAGCACGTAGTGAGCCTCCATCGCATCGGGATTTGCGTACTGGTTCGTCCAGTAGGCGGCACCGGCGCGCTCCGCCAACAAGCGGCGGACCACCTGGAGTCGGACCTTCAAGTAGCCGCCCGCGTCGTCAGCGTGCTCCGCCACCTTGACTACCGTCTGGCAGTGAGCTCGCAGGAACGCTTCATTGAGCGGCGACACAAGCGGGTCAATGACTGGAATGAAGGGTAGACCCAGGATTTTGCAGAATGCCGCCAGCGCTCGCGCAAGGTTGCCAGAGGAGGACTCGATGATGGTGGTGCCCGGATGAACCTGCCCGCGCTCAATGGAGCGCTTCAGCATCCACAATGCTGGCCGGTCCTTGATGCTCCCGACGCTATTGAGGAACTCGAGCTTGGCGTACAGGTCGACCGGTTCGTGATCCAACCGAATGATCGGGGTCTCGAGCGCACGTCTCTCCGCGAAAGCGAGCCGCTCCATGAGGTCCTGTGAGGACTGTGCTTCAGTCCGCATGCGATCTCTCGCCACAGTGAGACGGCAGAATGAACGTCGCCCACTGCAGAAAACATAGCCACGGGCCATCGCCCGCACCGTCCGTCAGTACGAGCCGTATTCCCCTGCTCTGCGACGAGGCAGGGGGTTGACCTGCCCCTCGACCGCTATCGCCGTGAGCGCGAGCGCGACGGTGAGGCGATCATCCCGTCAAGACCTCGAGCGCGCGCGTGATCAAAGGATCGACACCCCTCGCAATATCTGCCTTGGTGTTCAACAGCTCGATATCGGCTGGCACGCCTTTGCCTTCGTAGCACACGTTGTCGGCCGACAGATATACCTGGTACGACAAGCAGTACTCCCAACCGTTCGGGAGCTTCTTTTCGAGCTGATACGAGAATATGCCGTTGGTGTGATCGCCCACGATCGTAACGTATGGCAACTGCCTCATCGCCAATGCGAAGGCCTCGCCGCCGCTGAAAACAGAGTCGGAGGTCAGCAGCACAATCGGCCCGACGAACTGCGCGTCGCCTTGCGGATGGAGGTGAAAGGTCTTCAGAGGCGTGAAGGCGTCTTTGCCGGGGCCGATCTTCGTCTTGCGGCGGAAGGCGACGCGCTTCCGATCGCAAAAGCGGTTGATGATCGCGATCGCTGTACTGTCGTCGCCGCCGGGGTTGTCACGGATGTCGATGATGAAGCCTTTCAGGCCATCGAAGTCGCGAGCAATCTTGTCCAGCGCGCGGGTCAAGGTGGCCATCCCGATGCCTTCGAGCTCGAGGATGCGGATGTAGCCGAACTCCGCCGACCTCGAGTAGTGAATCATCCAGGCCGCGGTCTGCTCAGGCGCGCCGAAACCATGCCCGATCAGAGTTCTCCGGGTCGTCTCGAATAGCTGCTTTATCCCTCCGCCCGAGAATTCACGATGGAAGGCGGGCATCTTCTCCGGGGTGAAGCGCCGCGGCTCGCGATGCCCGCTCAGTTTGGCTTTCAGCTCGACGTGACCGTCATCCAAAGGATCGAGCATCCGACGCAGGACAGCGAACAGCTCTTCGTCGCTGGTCTTGGCCGTGACCTGAGGTCTATAGATCTCGTACTGCTTGTTCCAGTCGACGTTCCTCAATTCGAAGAATGGGTACCTGTTGTGGAACGTCTTCCACAGCGCTTCGAAATTCTTCTCCGGGTCGCTGGTCATCGGTCGCTCGGAATGGTCGCGCGCGCCGGCGGGCGGTGCCAGGCTTCCCACTTGCGCACGGTCGGGCAGCGGTACGACGGCGGGCGTTGCCAGGCTATCCTCTTCGTCAGGGTCGTCGGGCAGCACTCTTACGAGAAGCTCCGAGCCGGCGAGTTGGACAGCGTAGATGAGCAGAGTGGATCGCCCACGCCCGGGAGGACGACCTGCTCGGCAACGCCGACATCCAGTCCCTGGCCGACCTCGGGAACAGCTACCGGATCGTGCAGGACATGCGCGTCGTCGTCTTCGGCCGACGCGATGTGCTGATCCTGGTGGTCGGCCTGCTGCTGCCGATCCTCCCCCTGGTCCTCACCGTCGTCCCCCTCTCGGCCCTCCTCAAGAAGGTGACGAAGGCGGTGCTCTGAGCCCGCCGAAAGGCCGCAGCGGCATCGGGCTGCGGACGTGATCGAACAGAACGCCGACGCGATGAGAGCCCGCGTCGGGCTACCAGGCCGCGCTCGCCATCCGCGCGCGCGGCGTGACGCTGCGGTTCTGGCGCTGGAGCGCCGACAGACGACGCCCGTCGTTGCTCCAGTCGTGTTGCTCCAGTCGTTACGTAATACGCCGTATGCCAGCTCAGGCCCCAAAATATCGATCGCCGACTTCGACGATGGTCAGGTTGAACATGGGCCTGTGCGCGGAGGAGGTTGAAATGCCAAAGACCTACCAACGGGTGCGCAATCACATCGTTAGCGGGTTCCTTTTCATCATGCCCGTGCTGATCTGCCTCGCTGTCATCTCGAGGTTCTGGAAGCACCTGCTTCGGGTTGGCGGGCTCCTCTCGAGAGGGCTCCGGATCGATACCGCTCTCGGTCCATCGGGCGATGCCGTGATGGCCGTGGTGTTCTTCCTGCTCGTCTGCGGCGTCGCAGGTTTCTTGGTGCACATTTCCTTCGTGAAACGCTTTGGTGACCGGATCGATGAACGGCTCGGCCGCTTCGTGCCCGGCTACACCCAGCTCCGATCGGAAGCCAGGAAGAAGGTCGGCGTGGAAAAGGGGCAGGAACCTCCTCGCTTCGAGGCATGCCTGGTCCGGGTCCACGAGCTGTGGGAACCCGGATATATCGTCGAACTGAACCTGGACGGCACAGAGACGGTCTTCGTACCCCAGGCGCCGGCGGGTTCGTACGGGCATGTCTACGTGGTGCATCCATCTCAGCTCAGGAAGCTTGGGATCGACTCGGTCGAGCTGAACGCGCACCTCAAGGACTTCGGGAAGGGAATCGTGACGACTCATGCGCACCCGGGACCGCAATAGGTCCAGTCAGGGGCTCGCCACCGTCCAGCGCATCGCCAAAGCGACTGGAGGCGGTGTCGCGCTCGAAACGGGAGGCGGCCGTCGCACTGCGCGTGATGCTGTCGTCCCGATGAAGGCGATGCCCTACGTCTGGTGCGGAACGACGTCCCGGCAAGGACGCCGCCCTGGGCAAGTGGGAGCCCGGGGCGCGCCGCGATCGAGGAGGCCGACGGGTGACGCCTCATGAGGCGCCGACCTGAAACGCGCGTCCTGGGAGCCCCACCTCGACCAGCCGGTTGCGGGCGACTGGACGAGCGTTAGACGTAATTGCGGAGATCCCGATGCCAGGCGGTGCCGGTCAACATGATGGGGACCGGTATTCGATGATTCGCGCGGGCCGTTGGTGTTGCATCGCCGGCGCTGGGATCGGCGCGCTCGGGGTCCTGGCCTGGCTTTTGGGAGTCGGCGCGCTGACCGCGGTCATCCCCGGGCAGCCTCCGATGATGCCGAACACGGCGCTCGGCCTGCTCCTGATCGGCGTCGGGGCGGCGCTGCGCGCGCCGGCGAACGCCGGCCGGGCAGCGAAGGCTGCGTCGGTCCTCGCCGCACTCATCGTGCTTGCCGTGGGCGTGGCGACGTTGGCCGAGTACCTGCTTGGGACGGACCTTGGCATCGACCGCGCGCTCGTCGTCGTTCACAGCGGGCAGCACCCGGGTCGTCCGTCGCCGGTGACGGCGCTGGCGCTGACCGTGCTGTCTTCGGCGCTCATCGTCTTCGACGCAGGGTCGGAAGGGCGCATCCGTCCCGCCGAGTGTCTCGTCCTGCTCGGTGGCACCGTCGCCTTCAGCGCGCTGATCGGAATGGCGTTCGGGGCGGCACCGCTCTATCGCCTGATGCGCGTGCCGATGATCGGCGTAGCGCCCGCCACCGTCGTCGCTCTCCTGGTCATCTCGGCCGGGATGCTGCTCGAACGGCCCGCAGCTGGAGTGATGAGCGTGGTGACCTCGCGAGGCCCCGGTGGCGTTGTGGTCAGACGGCTCACGATACCGGCGCTGGTGCTCCCACCGCTGCTCGGTATCGCCGTCACGCGAGTCGCCACCGCCTTCGGTGCCGTCGCGCCATCTTTCCAGGTTGCCGTGCTGGCGGCCGTGACCTCGGTCGTGGCGCTGGTCCTGCCCGTCCTCGTCGCTTTGCCGCTCAACGGCGCGAACGCCGCCCTGGAAGAGAGCCACTCGAGGACTCGTGATTTGGTCGAGTTGGCGCCTGACGGCATCTTCTTGGTCGACCTCGAGGGGCGTTACGTCGACGTCAACGGCGCGGGCTGCCGGATGCTCGGTTACGCTCGCGACGAGATCATCGGCAAGAGGATCGTCGATCTGATTCCGCCCGAGGACGTCGAACGTCTCCACAGAACAAGAGAGGCTCTGCTCAAGGGTGGGACTCAGGTCGCCGAGTGGCACGTCCGCCGCAAGGACGGCAGCTACCTGCCCGTCGAAATCAGCAGCGGGATTCTCGCGGATGGACGCTGGCAGGGGTTCGTTCGCGACATCAGCGAGCGGACGCGGGCTCGAGAGGAGGTTCGCGAGGCCCAGGAGCGCCTCGAGCTGGCGCTCGAGGGCGGGGAGCTGACTACCTGGGACTGGAACATCGCGTCCGGTCAGGTGGTGTTCAACGCACGCGGGGCCGAGATGCGCGGTCTTCGGCCCGACCAGGCCCCCGGTCACGTCGATACCTGGATCGAGGGCATCCACCCGGAGGATTTGTCGGAGGTCAAGTAGCGGTTAGATCGACATTTCCGAGGTGAGATCCCCGTTTATGAGGTGGAGATGCGCGTTTTGAGCAAATTCGGCCAGTGGATCTGGATCCTCGATCGCGGCAAGGTGGTCGCCCGCGACGAACGGGGTGAGTCCATCCGCGTGGCGGGGACCGCGCTGGACGTCACCGCGCGCAAGAACGCCGAGGCGGCGCTTCGCAGCGCGGAGGCGAAGTCTTCCGGGATCCTCTCGATGTCGGCGGACGCCGTCATCTCGATCGACACCGATCGACGGATCACGATGTTCAACGAAGCGGCCCAGCGGACATTCGGTTATTCGCAGGCGGAGGCGATAGGAGCCCCGTGGGACATGCTGATCCCGGAACGATTCCGAGCCGGACAGCGCCGGTACATCGAGCGGCTCGCGGGAGGACCGGACGTCACGCAGCCGATGGCCCCGGAGGGCGTCTCGCTCTTGGGCCTGCGCAAGAATGGGCAGGAATTCCCCATCGAAGCTTCGATATCGAAGCTGACGGTCGAGGGCACGACCATCCTGACCGTCGATCTTCGCGATGTCACCAGGCAGAAGCGCGACGAGTGGGAGCAACGGTTCCGGGCCGAGATCGGCCTGGTGTTGGCGACCAGCCTCGACTACGAGCAGACCCTCGCGCGGGTCGCGCAGCTTGCGGCGCGGGAGCTGGCCGACTTCTGCCTCGTCGACACCGTGGACGAAAGCGGGAGGATCCAGCGCCTCGATGTCGCCTGTCGCGATCCCGAGTCGGCGTGGCTATGCGATGCTCTCCGGCGGGGCCCCCCCTCCGGGAAACCGTCCGAGCTCTTCAGCGCGGCATTCCACGGGAGGGAGCCGCTCCTGATCGAGCACGTCACAGCTGAGATCCTATTGGCCTGGGCCCAGGACGAGGAAGAGCTACAGACGCTTCGTGCCGTCGCGCCGATCTCGGTGATCGCGGTGCCGCTGGTCGCTCGCGGGAGACTGCTGGGCGTGCTCAAGCTGTTTTCTTCGACGCCGAACCGCAGGTACGCACTGGCAGACGTGCGGATGGCCGAGGAGGTGGCGCAACGCGCAGCTTTCGCCATCGACAACGCGCGGCTGTATCAGGCGGCCACCCGCGCCATTCGCGAGCGCGACGACGTGCTCGGCATGGTGGCCCATGATCTCCGCAATCCGCTCGGGGCGATCCGGATGAATGCACAGCTCCTCCGGCGCCGTGAGGGCGAGGCGGCGCCCGAATCCCGTAGCCCGGCCGACGCGATCGATCGAGCCGCCTCGCGAATGGACCGCCTGATCGCGGACCTTCTGGATATCGCACGCCTCGAGGCCGGTCGCTTGTCGATCGAGCCGGTGCATGTTCCAACGGCATCCGTCGTGGCCGACGCGCTCGATGCTCACAGGGCGCAGGCTGTCTCGACGTCCGGCACGCTTCACGCCGAGCTCGCGCCGGACGTTCCCGACCTGTGGGCGGATCGGGACCGCCTGCTCCAGATCTTCGAGAACCTGATCGGCAACGCCCTCAAGTTCGTCGACCCGGGAGGCGAGGTTACAGTCGGCGCAGCGCCACGAGACGGCGAGGTGGTGTTCTGGGTCCGCGATACCGGACGTGGCATGTCCGCGGACGAGCTCTCGCACCTCTTCGATCGCTTCTGGCAGGCCCGCAAGTCCGAC
>DATMZL010000843.1:0-5827 GCA_035607075.1 Polyangia bacterium | reverse complement strand
CATCACCTCGGCCGTCGTCGTGCCGCGATCGACGATCGCGTCCTCAGGCAACGACCCGTCTGAGAAGAAACGCCGCTGCGTTCGATCGGCCAGGCCCTGACCGTCGGCCGCGGTGATGAACGCCATCAGCGTCGGACGTTGCGCGGGCGTGACCGCCGTCGGCAGTCCCATCCGCCCGTACGTCTCGGCGACGAATTGCTCGAACGGCGAGCCGCGATCGAACGGGCTCGGTCCGGACGTGCTCAGATACGCATGCCGGTAGTCGTTGCGAACGTGGGCCGGTTCGCCGGCGTCCTCGAGCACGGCAAGCACGCCGCCCAGCGCGAGCAACGCGTGCGCGAGCGCGCTGGCGCGAACCTGCGGCTGCTCGCCCGTGATGGCGTCTTCCAGGCCCGCGTGAAATGCCTGCAAGCCGACGTCGTTCTCGGGCGCCTTCAGCCACTCCGTCGACGGCCGCCCCGTCATATTGAACTGCGTGCCGGTGACGAGGGACCGGAACCCGCCCGCGTCCATCAGCAGACCCACCGTGTTCGCCAGCGACGCGAGACCGCCGGCATTAGAAAGTCCCGCGCCGCGGCTCGGGTCGTAGAAGAAATCCTGGCCGCGCTCGGCGGGCGTCTTGGCGATGATCGACCCGGCGATCACCCACGCCAGCGCCGGCGCGACGCCGTCGGGCCCCGCCGTGCAGCCGCTGGACGGATCCAGCGTCGCCAGCCGTCCCTCGAGCGACTGCGCCTGGGCGACCGGCAGGTGGTCGAGCGACAGCGCAACCGGTTCGAACAGCCCGAGCGGACGGGCCAGCGCGCGCGCGAGCACCCGATGCAGCTCGGACGCGAGCGCCGCGCGCTCCGTCAGCCCGGCGTGCGTGGTCGCGGGATCGTAGGCGCGCGCGGCCGGCGCGTACACGGCTGCGACTAACGTCGCGAGCAGGGCGATGCGCGTCAGCTTCATGGCTTCTCCTCGTCCGATGGGACCGCGGCGGGCTGGCCACGCGAAGGCTCGGGCGGCAACTCGGGCAACTTCGACTCGACCAGCTTCGCCAGCTTCACCAGCTGCCCCGGCTCGGTGCACTGCGAGCCGCCGCACGTCATCGATACGACGACGCCGCGATCGCGCACCAGGTACACGAGCGCTGCGATGCCGCCCGAGCGCGCGCGGAACGAAGCGTCGCCCACCTCGTCCGTCGTTTTCGCCTCGGGCAGCGTGCTCATCAGCTTCCGGAACTGCACCTCGGCCGCGGCCGTACCCAAACGCCACACCCGCAACCCGACGTCGTAGGCCTCGGTCTTGCCGACGGCCTTGAAGTGGCGGCTGTCGTAGAACTCCGTCGTGGGGAGATCCGTCAGCTTGCCGTCCTCGAACTTGCCCACGTAGCCGGTCACGCCGCGGATCTCCTCGTCGCTGAGCAGCTTCGACACGTCGAGCGGCGTCACCGTTGTGGCGATGGCCGGCCCCGTCGGCGCACCCTCGCGCGCGGGCAGCGCCGGGACGACCTGCCCCTCCAGCTCCATCGCTGCGGCCTGCAGCTCCCACGCGGCGACGGTCCGCACCCGAGCGCCGCCGCCCAGAAACGCGAGGTGCTCGGCGTGACGAAGGCCGGGCTGCCATTTCTCGAGGCGCACGCGACTGCCGCGCTGGCTGAAGTCGCGCCGGGCCTCGCGCCCCGGGAACAGGCGATCGCTCCGCCATGCGACATGTCCGCGGTGGTAGACGGTCAGCGTGAATCGCCGGACGCGCGCCGACGCGCCGCCCGGCAGCTCGTCGAGCTTCGGGATGACGTAACGGCCATCGGCGCCCGTCTCGGTGATGAACTCATGCGCACCCGCGGGCGCGCGCAGGCCGATGCCGCGCTCGAACGCCCACGTCCCCGCCACCGTCGCGCCGGCGATCGGCCGGTCCGAATCCGCATCCAGGACGATGCCGTCGTACGGCCCCAGCAGGTCGGCCGGACGAACCGAATCGGGTCGGACGGGAAACGGCGCGGCCTCGATCATCGGGCCACACCCCGACAACAGGAATACGGACGCCGCCAAAACGTTGGCGTAGACGACCGCCCGCGGTTTGACCGATCCGTCGGAAATTGCTATTTGTTTACGCACGTCTGGCATGCGGGTAGGGTCGTTTTCGGACTCTGAAGCCGGCCCGCCTGTTATCAAAGGACTCCGCTACTTGCAAACTCCTTCTTCCACATGATCAAGTGCGGCCGCTGCGGAAATCTGAACGCTGGCGACGTGCTGTTTTGCCAGTACTGTGGGACCCGGCTGGTGGAACAGCGGTTGCCCGAGGTGGCATCCGTGTCGCCCAACCCGACCTCGAACCGGTCGACCGACCGCCTGATCGAGCAGAGCGCGCACGCGGCTAGCCTCCCGGCGCACGTCGCGCCCTCGCCGTTGCAGATGCCGATGCCGGCGCCGATGCAGATGCCGATGCACCAACCGGCCCTGCCGGCGGCGGTCCGGATCGTCCCCAACCAGCAGACCGGCTTCCGGCTGGTCGTCGTCCACCGCGACGGGACGGACGGCATCACGTACAACCTGCTGGGCGACCAGATCGACATCGGCCGCACCGAGGGCGACCTGCTGTTCGAGGATCCGCACCTCGCGCCCCGGCACGCGCGCATCGTGGCCAGCCTGACCGGTCGGGTGCTGACGCCGCTCGAGACCCGCAACGGCGTTTACGTGCGCCTGCGCGGACCGGTCGACCTGCAGGACGGCGACTATCTGCTGATGGGCAAGCAGGTGCTGCGCTTCGAGACCGTCAGCGAACCCGAGCGAAACGTGCGGCCCGCCCTCGAACACGGCGTCGTCGTGTTCGGAACGCCGGTGCGGCCGCCTTGGGCGCGGCTGCGGCAGATCACGCCGGCTGGCGTCGGCCGGGACATCTTTCACCTCGCACGGCCCGACATGGTCCTGGGCCGCGAGATCGGCGACATCATATTTTCGGAAGACGAGTTCATGTCGCGCCGGCACGCGCAGGTGTCGTACCGCAACGGGCGCGGGCACTTGGAGGACCTGGGCAGCTCGAACGGAACGTTTCTCCGCCTGCGTGGACCGCACGGTCTGGCCTCCGGGGACCTCATCCGATTGGGCGACGAGCTTCTGCGCTTCGAGATAGGATAGGGGCGACTATCGCCCGATGCCCCCGACGCCTCCAGACATCTCGGTAGAGGTCTTCGGCAAGACCGACGTCGGGTTGATCCGCGAGCACAACGAGGACAACTTCCTGGTCGCCGACGTGACGGCCGGCCTTCGCGCCGCCGAGCCGCGCGATCCTTTCACCTTCAAGCTGGGGAACAAGGGCGCCGCGCTGCTGGTGTGCGACGGCATGGGCGGCGCTGCCGCGGGCGAGGTCGCCTCGCAGATGGCGGTCGACTCGATCTACGACGCGCTGGCTGCCTCGGAACCGCAGGAGCGCGACGCCTTCGCCCGCCTGCTGCGGCGGGCGGTCCAGCAGGCGAACGAACGCATCTTCATCCAGTCGCGCGACAACCAGAGCGAGCGCGGGATGGGCACCACCTGCACGGTGGCGTCGCTTGTCGACGACACGCTGGTCGTGGCGCAGATCGGCGATTCGCGCTGCTACGTCCTGCGCGACGGCAAGCTGGCGCAGGTGACGAAGGACCAGTCGCTCGCGTGGCAGCTGATCGAGGCAGGGGCGATGACGGCCGAGGAGGCGAAGGCCTTCGAGCACGCCAACATCATCTTGCAGGCGCTGGGCGTGCAGGAGCGCGTCGAGGTGGTGCTGTCGCAGGTGTCGCTGCGACGGGGCGACGTGACGCTGCTGTGCTCCGACGGGCTGCACGGGCCGGTCGCCGACGAGGAGATCCTGGCCATTCTGATCGGGGAGCCGAACCTGCAGAAGGCGGGCGAGGCGTTGATCCAGAAGGCGCTGGACCGGGACGGGCCGGACAACATCACCGTCGTGCTGGGCCGCTTCGACGGCGAGGGGCTGAAGCCGCCCACGGCCGAGGACGTCATCGGGTTCGTCGGCTATGACCCGGGCGGCGATCCGGTGCCGGAGGCGCTGGCGAGCGCCGATTCCTCGAGCCTGGCGCGCGAGACCGTCGAGGAGCGGCTGCCGCGCGACATGCTGACGTCGGACGACATTCCGACCAAGGCGGAGCCCGACGACCCGGCGGAGACGACGGCCGGCCGCGGCAAGAAGAAGAAACCACCGAGCACGCGGTCGCTGCTGGCGCTGTTCATGCTGGCGCTTGTCGCGGCGGCGACGGGCGGAATCTTCATGCTCAAGTGCGATCACGAACCGTCCAGCAAGGTCACCCTCCCCTGACGGCGCAGCGGCGATGGCGACCTGTCCACACTGCTCCAACGAAATCGACGACGGGGCGCGTTTCTGCGGCGTCTGCGGGCGGCCGATAACGCAGACCGCGGAGGCGGCGGCGCGGGCCGCGACCTCGGCGTCGAAGGATGTGTCCGGCTCGCACGCGCCGCCACCGTCCGCCATATCGGGCTCGTATTCGCCGCCGGCGCCGTCCGCCGCCGTGTCGGGCTCGTACTCGCCGCCGCCGTCCGCTGTGCCGACGCAGGTGCCACCCTCGCCTTCTGGACCGGATTCGGGACCGGTGCCGTCGCCTCTGCACGCGGCCCCAGGCGCCGCGACCATGAACCGGTCCGGACCTGCGCGCCCCGCGCCCGCCCCCGCGCGCCCCGGGCGCCCCGCGCCCGCCTCGGCGTCGCCGGCTGCACCCATCCGCGGTCCGCAGCAACCGCTCGAGAACCTGATCGGGCGCACGCTGAACCACAGGTACATCGTCGAGGACAAGATCGGCGAGGGCGGCTTCGGCGCCGTGTTCCGCGGCAAGCAGATCGCGACGGGTCGCGAGGTCGCGCTGAAGATCCTGCACCCGCACAACGTGCACGACGAGACGATCGTCGCGCGCTTCCGCCGCGAAGCGGAGGCGTGCTCGAAGCTGCGCGACCCGCATACCGTCACCACCTACGACTTCGACGAGACGCCCGACGGCATCCTGTACCTGGCGATGGAATTGCTGCGCGGCCGCGCGCTGCACCACCTGCAGAAGGCTGACGGGCCGCTGGGCTCGACGCGCGTGCTGCGCATCCTCGATCAGGTCGCGGCCTCGCTGAGCGAGGCGCACGCGAACGGGATCGTTCACCGCGACATGAAGCCGGAGAACGTGTTCATCGAGTCGCGCGCCGGCGAGGACCACGTCAAGGTGCTGGACTTCGGCATCGCCAAGGTCATGTCGGACGACCGCCAGGTCCCCGCGCTGACCGCCGTCGGCCAGACGCTGGGGACGCTGGAGTTCATGTCGCCCGAGCAGCTCCGCGGGCAGAAGCTGGACGGCCGCTCCGACATCTACGCGCTCGGCATGATGGCGTACGAGATGCTGACCGGGAAGCTGCCCTTCCAGAGCGCCAAGACGCCGATCGACATCATCAACTTCCACATGAAAACGGAGGCGCCGCCACCGTCGAAGCTCGGCGAGGGCATCGAGATCCCGGCGGCCGTCGACGCGATCATCGTCAAGATGGTGCAGAAGGATCGCGAGCACCGCTTCGCCGACGCCAACGCGCTCCGCGACGAGATCGCGCGCGCGCAGCGCTCGCTGGACCGCACGCCCGACAAGTTCGAGGCCTACCGCCTCTTCGGCGTCATCGGCGCCGTCGTCATCGTCATCGCGACGCTGGTCTACTTCCTCCGCCGCTAGTCAGGTGAGATCCCCTCGCCCCGCGAAGCGGGGAGAGGGTTAGGGAGAGGGGGCCGGTCGGGCCGAGCTTGACTGCCGCTCTGAGTATCGGTCCAATGATCTTCAAGTGAGCTCGACGCTTGTCTGCGGTCGCCGGCT
>DATMZL010000303.1:0-2290 GCA_035607075.1 Polyangia bacterium | reverse complement strand
TGGACGACCAGCGCGAAAGGCCGAAGTTGCCGCCCGCGTAGACCGCGCCGCCGGGCGCGCCCGGCACGCCCCACAGATCGGTGACCATCACCGTCTGTGTGACCGCCTTCGACCACGCGCTGCCGTCCCAGTGGAACACGTAGCCGTTGAGCTCGTCGCCCATCCACAGATCGCTGCCCGACGTACCCCACACCGCCGTCAGGCTGCTGGGATCGATCGCGCCCGCGAAGTCGACCAGCGCCCAGGCCGCGCCGTCCCAGTGCGCCAGGTCGGTGCCTGACACCGCGTAGACGTCGTTGGACGCGAAACCCCAGAAATCGGCGGCGGAGACGATGGGCGCGTCCGTCAGCTTCTGAAACGAGCCGCCATCGAAGTGAAAGAGGTTCTGCCCGTTCGCCGCCCAGACGTCGTCGGGCGCGGACGCCCACAGCGCCGTCACCCCGAACGTCCCCGGCACCGTGTAGGACCGCCACGTGCCCGGGGCGCTGCCGCCACCGCCGCAACTTGCCGCTAGCAAGAGTACAAGCGTCAGATATCGCATCGCCCGATCGTACACCTCCGACGCGCCAGTTAATTGGCGCTGGAGCCGCGCGGCTTCCGATCGTCAGCGACGGTGCGCCCGCCCAGCGAAACCTTCGCCGCTCGCTCCGCCGCGACCGCGCGATCGAATTCTTGCGGCGTCATCGCCGCGGCGTCGATGCGGCGGGCCTGATCGTCGAGTCGCTTGAGCGCAGCGAGACGGTCGCCCTCGCCCAGCTTCGCGCGTTCGACAGCGCGCCGGAGCACGGCGATCGTCTGGTCGTAGACGTTCAGCGGCACGGGAAACGGGTGCCCGTCCTTCCCGCCGTGCGCCAGCGAGAAGCGCGCCGGATCGGCGAAGCGGCTGGGCGCGCCGTGCACGACCTCCGCGACAAGCGCCAGCGCGAACAGCGTCCGTGCACCGACGCCCGGCACCAGCATCAGGTCAGCGAAGTCCTGCGGCCCGCGATCGGCGACCGCCGCCAGCGTCTTGCCCAGCCGCCCGAGGTCGATGTCGTCGGCGCGCACGTCGTGATGCGCGGGCATCCGCAGCCGCGCGAGACCGGCGACGGCGCCGCTCGGCCCACCGCGCGCGAGGCCGATCATCTCGCCGCGTGCGTTCGACGCGCGCCGGTCGACAAGGTTCACGATGTCGCCGATCGGCCGGCCCTCGATCGCTGCGTGCGGCTCTTCGACGAACGAACCCGCGCGATCCCAGATCCAGTGGTAGCGCCGCGCGCGGCGGACCGCGCCGTTCATTCCCTGCTGCACGACCACCCAGGCGCCGTCGTCGGCGACGATGAAACCGTGCAGGTACAGCTGGAAGCCGTCCTGGACCGCCGCGCTGTCGACCTTCGCGACGAGCCGGCTGGCGCGCACCAGCGCAGGCGCGTCCAGACCAACGCGATCGCCCAGCGCCGTCAGCTCGTCGGGCGTGCGCCGCGAGTGCCGCCCGCGCCCGCCGCAGACGTGGAGGCCCAGCTCGCCTTCGATGGGCGCGAGGCCGCGCTTGAGCGCGCCGATCACGCTGGTGGTGATCCCGGACGAGTGCCAGTCCATCCCCATCACGGCGCCGAACGCCTGGAACCAAAATGGGCTCGACAGCCGCCTCAGCACCTCGGTGCGGCCGTACTCGAGCGCGATCGCCTCGACGATCACACGGCCGAGGCGCGCCATGCGCGACGCCAGCCAGCCGGGCACGCGCCCGCCGTGCAGGGGCAAGTCAGCGGTTCCGGTCGGGCCCGCGCGCATTCGCCTAGCTTGGCACCGCCCGCGGCGGCCGCCAGAAATCCGCAAACCGTGTGTCCCTGAGATTTCGCGGACTTCAGGACAACGGCGCCGGCCAGCCAGGAAATCGAAGGTCGCGCTTCAACCGCGCGCCGGGCCCGCGGCACAAGAGAGGCACAACGCAGGCAGAGAAAGGAGCTCTGGGCGCATGCGCTTAACGCTGATCATGGTTTCGCTTGGTGTCGGTTCGCTGGTGTTCACACAAGGCTGCGGCAACTCGTCGCCGCCGTCCTCGGGACTCTGGAGCTGCTTCGACACGGGCACGCAGACCGCGTGCACGCAGGTATCGGCCCTGTCAACGGCCGACACGGACGTCAACGGCGACGGCATCCCCGACCATTTCGTCTGCGCGGACGACGACAACGACGGGCACGATCGCGATCGCGACCACGATCAGAGCGGCCTGATCGCGGGCAGCGGCAGCGACGAGGACCACGACGGTCTCGACGACGCCGTCGACTGCGACCACCGCCACGAATGCGAG
>DATMZL010000321.1:0-3903 GCA_035607075.1 Polyangia bacterium | reverse complement strand
TCGAGCGTGATCGGGATGGACTTCGACGCGGGCTGATTGCTGCCGACCGCGACGGCGGCCACCGGGACCAGCACGTTCGTTTCGGGGTAGTAAGCGGCCGCGCAGCCGCGCGGGATCTCGTAGGGCACGACCTTGAACTTCGCAGCGCGCCGGCGCTCCGCGCCGAAGTGGCTCACGATGTCGACCAGCTGGTCCGCCGCGAGGTTGCGGTCGCGCATGTCCTCGGCGTTCAGGAAGATGACCCGCCGTCCCCCGAACACGCCGCGGTAGCGATCGTTCTCACCGTAGATCGTCGTGTTGAACTGGTCGTGACTGCGCACCGTCGTGAGTAGAAGGCGGCCGTCGCCGAGATCGTGCTCCGGAATGGGCGTCACCGTGAAACGCGCGCGTCCTGACGACGTCGGAAAGATTCCCTCGCGCGGGCCGTTGGGCAGGTAGAAGCCGCCCGGCTCGCGCACCCGCTTGTTGTACTGCGAGAATCCCGGCACCACGTGCTCGATGTGCTCGCGCACGCGATCGTAGTCGTCGATCAGCGCTTGCCAGTCGACGGTCGTCCGGCCGCCCAGCGTCGCCAGCGCCATGCGCCCGACGATCGCCGTCTCGCTCATCAGGTGTTCGGACGCGGGAGGCAGCACCCCCCGCGACATGTGCACGACGCCGGTCGTGTCCTCGACGGTGACGAACTGCTCGCCCGACGCCTGCACGTCCTTCTCGGTGCGGCCCAGGCAAGGGAGGAGCAGCGCCTCCTCCCCCGTGATCAGGTGGCCGCGATTCAGCTTGGTCGCGATCTGGACGGTCAGCCGGCAGCGCGCGATCGCCTCGGAAGTGTAATGCGTGTCGGGCGTCGCGGACAGGAAGTTGCCGCCCAGCCCGACGAAGACCTTCACCTTGCCCTCCCGCATCGCCTGGATGGTCTTCACGGTGTCGAAGCCGTGCGCCTCGGGCGGCGAGAAGCGAAACTCCGTCCCCAGCGCCTTCAGAAAGGCGGGGCTCATCTTCTCCCAGATGCCGACCGTCCGATCGCCCTGCACGTTGCTGTGCCCGCGCACCGGACAGACGCCGGCGCCGCGGCGGCCGATCTGGCCGCGCAAGAGGGCGAAGTTCACGATGCTCTTCACGTTCGCGACGCCGCTGCCGTGCTGGGTGATGCCCATCGCCCAGGCGCAGATCATCCGTTCCGACGCGAGCGCGATCGCTGCGCCCTCCCCGATCTGCTCCCGCGAAACGCCGCTCTCTTTCACGATCACGTCCCAGGAGGTCGCGTCGAGATCGCGCGCCAGCGCCTCGAACCCTTCGGTTTGACTGGCGATGAAGTCGTGCGCGAGCAACTTGCCGCCCGAGGCCCGATCCCTCTCCAGCATCTCCTTCATCAGGCCCTTGAACAGGGCGACGTCGCCGTTCACCCGCACGGGCAGGAACAGGCAGGCGATCTGCGTCCCTTTCCCCAGCAGCGACAGCGGCTGCTGCGGGTTCTTGAAGCGGATCATGCCGGTCTCGGGCAGCGGATTGACGCTGACGATCTTGCAGCCGTTCTTCGCCGCCTTCTGGAGCTCGGTCAGCATGCGCGGGTGGCACGTGCCCGGGTTCTGTCCGATGATGAAGATGCTGTCGGCGTACGCGAAGTCTTCGATCTTCACGGTCGATTTGCCGATGCCGATCGTTTCGGTCAGGCCCAGGCCGCTCGATTCGTGGCACATGTTCGAGCAGTCCGGCAGGTTGTTCGTGCCGAACTGACGCGCGAACAGCCCGTACATGAACGCCGCTTCATTGCTTGCGCGTCCCGACGTGTAAAAAGACGCTTCAGTAGGTGACGCGAGGGCGTTCAGCTCGCGCGCGATCAACGCGAAGGCATCCGGCCATTCGATCGGCTCGTAGCGGTCCGCGCCCGACCGCCGGACCATCGGGTGCGTCAGCCGGCCCTGCTGGTCCATCCACAGATCGGTCTCTTGCAGGAGGTCCGCGATCGTATGCGCAGCGAAGAAGTCCGGCGTGATGCGCTTCCGCGTCGCTTCGCTGGCGACCGCCTTCGCCCCGTTCTCGCAGAACTCCGCGGTCTTCCGGTCGTCGTCCGGATCCGGCCAGGCGCAGCTCGGACAGTCGAACCCGTCCTTCTGGTTCAGGCTGAGCAGCGTCTTCACGCTGCGCTTGACGCCCATGTCGCGCGCGCCCCGGTGGACCGTCTCCCAGATCGACGTCAGGCCGGCCGCGGTGCGGTCGCGCTTCCCGGTTTTCGATGGGTAGTCGTCCGCCGGCACCTCCGCGCCGGCGACGCCCTTCGCCAGGTGGGCGTCCTTCACGGCGGGCTGGGTGTCCGCTTGATTGGGCGCGCTGTTCTCGTCCTGCGGATGGTCGGCCACGCGGACTCCAGGGTTTTCCCCGATCCAAAGCCGGAAAATTCGGCTTTCGCCTCGCGAAAGCATAACCACCTTCTTGCTGCGGATACGCCGTAAAAGCAGAAGGCGAGGCTGATCATGGCTGGACTTTTGAGTAGAGAGCGAACGATCGCCGGCCCGGGCTTCAACCGCTGGCTGATCCCTCCTTGCGCGCTCGCGACACACCTCTGCATCGGCCAGGCCTATGCACTCAGCGTGTTCAACCTGCCGCTGACGCGGCAGCTCGGCGTGACGAAGTCGATCGCCGGCGACTGGCGGCTCACCGAGCTGGGCTGGATCTTCACCATCGCCATCTTCGTGCTCGGTGCGTCGGCGGCGCTGTTCGGCAAATGGGTGCAAGCCGTCGGTCCGCGCAAGAGCGGATTGGTCGCCGCCCTCTGCTGGGGCGTCGGATTCCTGGTCGGCGCGCTCGGGATCCGGACCCACCAGCTGTGGCTGATCTATCTCGGCTACGGCGTGATCGGCGGGTGCGGCCTCGGCATCGGCTACATCACGCCGGTGTCGACGTTGATCTCCTGGTTCCCCGACCGGCGCGGCATGTCGACCGGTATGGCGATCATGGGGTTCGGCGGGGGCGCGCTGATCGCGTCACCGCTGTCCGACTTCCTGATGCGGCACTTCGCGTCGGCGACGTCGACGGGCGTGGTCCAGACCTGGGTGGTGCTGGGCATCGTGTACCTGGTCTTCATGATGGGCGGCGCGTTCGGTTACCGTGTGCCGCCTGCGGACTGGAAGCCCGCGGGATGGGTGCCGCCGCCCGAGAAGGCGAAGGTCCTCATCACGCAGCACAACGTCACGCCCGGCGACGCCGTCCGCACGCCGCAGTTCTGGCTGCTCTGGGTGGTCCTGTGCTTCAACGTGACCGCCGGAATCGGCGTCCTCGGTCAGGCGTCGGCAATGATCCAGGAGGTGTTCAAGGGCCGCCTAACGCCCAGCGCGGCCGCGGGCTTCGTCGGCCTGCTCAGCATCTTCAACATGGCGGGGCGGTTCGGCTGGGCGTCGCTCTCCGACAAGATCGGCCGCAAGGCGACGTACATGTGTTTCTTCGCGCTCGGCACCGCGCTGTACGCGCTGGTGCCGCTCACGGGACGAGCGGGGAGCGTGGCGCTGTTCGTCGGCTGCTTCTGCATCATCCTCAGCATGTACGGCGGCGGTTTCGCCACGATCCCGGCCTATCTGGCCGACGTGTTCGGGACGAAGTACGTGAGCGCCGTGCACGGCCGCCTGCTCACAGCCTGGTCGGCCGCCGGCGTGCTCGGCCCCGTGCTCGTGAACTACATCCGGCAGTTCCAGATCGACCACGGCATCCCGAAGAACCAGGCCTACAACATCACGATGTACATCATGGCGGTGTTGCTGGTGATCGCGTTCTTTGCGAACCTCGCGGTGAAACCGGTCGCGGACCGCTACCACGAACGCACGGCGGGCATCGGCGGTCCCGCACAGCATCGCGTCCCCGCCTAGCGGGCGCCCGGCAAGGAGCATCGACATGACCGAAGACGCAGCATCC
>DATMZL010000331.1:0-3350 GCA_035607075.1 Polyangia bacterium | reverse complement strand
CAGTTGAACATCCACGACACGCCGTACGCGTCCGTCAGCATTCCGAACTTCGCGCCCCAGAACGTGTCCTGCAGCGGCATCGTGATCTTGCCGCCCGCCGACAACGCGTCGAAGCGCCGCGCCATATCGGCTGCGTCGTCGAAGTCCAGCGTGACGTGCATGTTGGTGCCGGCGGTGACGGGCACGTCGGGCTGCGAATCACTGACCATCACCATGGCGTCGCCGATGTGCAGCACGGCGTGCATGATGCGATCCTTCGTCTCGGGCGTGGGCTGCTGGCCCGGCGCGCTCGCCCAGGGCATGACGTTTTCGGCCTTCGCGCCCAGCGCCTTCTCGTAGAGCTTGATCGCCTTCGCAGCGGTGCCGTTGAAGTTCAGGTACGGGTTCAGCTTCTTGATCGCCATGGGTCGCCTCCTCGGTTTCACGACGAACCTATGCGCGCCCGATCGACAAGCAAAGATGATTTTGATGACGCGAGGGTGTAATCGCGGGCGCGTTCGTCCGTCTGCACGGGCAGAAAGGAGCCATCATGCCCATCACGAACCCGACCCAGCCCGAGCGCGACAACCACGACCTGGCGCAATGCTGCGACATCTCACAAGATCGGAGCGCGGTCCGATCCACGGACGTGAACCACGAATGCGACTGCGATGACTGCGATTGCCCCAACTGCTGCCCCGGCTGCTGCTGAGGCACGCGGCGACGACGCGGCGCTGCCGGCGTCGGTGCTCACGGTCCTGGTCGACAATCGCGCCCGTTTCCTCGCGTTCCTCGAGAAGCGCGTGGGCGGGCGCGATGTCGCCGAAGAAATCCTGCAGCAGGCGTATGTCCGCGGCATGGACCGAGGCAACGGCCTCCGCGCCGGCGAATCGGCGGTGGCATGGTTCTATCGCCTGCTTCGCAACGTGCTCATCGATCACTGGCGGCGCGGCGACGCCGAGCGGCGGGCGCTGGCAACCTACGCGGGCGAAGCGGAACTGACCGCGGCCGACGACGGCGCGCTGCTCGAGGCGGTGTGCGGCTGCGTGACCGGGCTGGTCGGCACGCTGAAGCCGGAGCTCGCGAACATCATTCGCAGCGTCGATCTGGACGGCGTTCCGCTGCGCGACTACGCGGCGCGAGCCGGCATCAGCGCAAACAACGCCGCGGTCCGGTTGCATCGTGCGCGGCAGGCGCTGGGCCGCCAGATCCGCCGCACCTGCGCAGCCGGCAGCATCGCCGCCCTGCGTGACTGCGAGTGCGACTGCGCGGTTGACGCGCCTACGGGTTGACCGGCGTCAGCGGACCGCAGCGACCGGCGGGCATGCCCGACGCGACCCAGTCGATCAGCAGCGCCCTGTCCGCCTCGGGCGGCTGCGTCCGCACTGTCGGCGGCGGCATCTTGCCCGCTGCGACCTGCTCTGCGGCGTACTGACCGTTGGACTTCCCGTCGAAGCGGACCGCCAGCCACAGGTCGCGCGTCGCCAGCGACGTGATGTAGAGGTTGCCGCCGTGACAGGGCATGCAGTTGGTCTCCAGCGTCGCGGCAACGTCGCACGGGAACCCGGTGTCGATCGGTGAGGCCGGCGACGACGTGGGGTCATCGTCGGCCAACGTACCTCCCGCCAGGTACGCATCGCACCCGGCGCCGACGGCGACGGCGAGCGCAAGAAACAGCAACGTCGTTCGCATGACCTCGACGATGCGCCCAGGCCGTAATAAACAGAATCAGTATTTTCGTGACGTGATAATCAACGAAACCTGAACACTGGCGCGGCCCTTCCCGGCGCTGTGCGCGGATCTCCGTTGTGATAGCGTCGCCCGCATGAATAGCCTAAAGCGCTTGGTCCGCTTGGTCATCCTGGGAAGTTTCGCCCTCGGATTGCACACCTTGGTCATCACGGGCTGCGCGCCGACCGACATGGTCACGGGCGGCAAGGGCGGCACCACCGGCAGCGCCGGCACCACAGGCGCTGCAGGCACCACAGGCAGCGCGGGCACGACGGGTGCCGCGGGCACCACAGGAATCGCAGGCACGACCGGCAGCGCCGGAACGACAGGAATCGCGGGCACCACCGGCAGCGCCGGCACCACAGGCAGCGCCGGCACCACAGGCTCGGGCGGCACCAGCGCCACGACCAACACGACCCCCGCGTCGTTCGCCTACCTGTTCAACACCACCGTCGAGGGCTGGACCCTGAACAACTACGCCGACAGCCGCGTCAACCTCGCCGACCCGGCGCGAAACGCTTCACCGCCGCCCACGCTGGCCGTCGACCCCAGCGTCGGAAATCCCGATGCCGGCTCGCTGAAGGTCACGGCGCACTTCAGCGACTGGAAGCAGTACATCGACGCGGTCATCAACGTCAGTCCCCCGAAGACGGCGACAGGCCGCGTGCTGCGCGCACGCATCCGCCTGACCTCCGGAAATTTCACGGGCGGCGCCCAGATTCACGCGGGCACCGGATCGACGTATCGGTTCGCCGCCGGAACGTGGACGACGATGACGGTCGGGAGCTGGACCGAGCTGGCGCTCGATCTCGACGCGGCCCGCGCCGCCGACGCGATGTTCGACCCCAGCGCGGTCGTGCAGATCGGCATCAAGTTCGACACCGGCGGCGACGGCCTGACCCAGGCGTTCGGCAGCGCGGTCGACGCCGTCTTCCAGATCGACACCGTCAGCGACGGCGTCGTCGGCGGCGCGCTGCCTCCCGCCGTCAACTACACCTTCGACACAACCGCGCAGTCCTTCACGCTGAACAACTACGACACTCCGAGCAACCTGGCGCGCCCGAATTCGCCGGCGACACCGTCGCTGACCTGGGACGGCGCCGACGGAATGCCGTCGCCCGGGTCGCTGAAGGTGAACGTGACCTACTCGGCGTACTCGCAGTACGTCGATGCGGCGCTCAACGTTTCCTCGCTGGACCTGACCGGCAAGGTGTTGCACGCGTTCGTGAAGCTGGACTCCGGATTCTTCCTGGGCGGCGTGCAACTACATGCGGGCGCAGGACCCAACTACACATACGCGTCCGGCGCTTACACGCCCTTCGAAGCGGAGGACACCTGGTACGAGCTGACGCTGGACCTCACGCAGGCCCAGACGAACGTCGCCGGCTTCGTGGCCAACGATATCCGGCAGATCGGCGTGCAGTTCTCCACGGGCGATCCGGGCGACGGCGGCGGCACGTTTTCTGGCCCGATCGACGCGATTTTCCACATCGATTCGATCTCCGCGCAGTAACGCGTTCGACACGCTAATAGGGTGTTGCCCTATCGCTGGGGAAGACCCGTTGGTGATACATCAGTGGGCCATGTCTCTCCCTCTGCCGTGGTGGGTGCTGGTGGTCGACGACGACGCGGAAGTGAAC
>DATMZL010000627.1:0-2017 GCA_035607075.1 Polyangia bacterium | reverse complement strand
GCCCAGTAGATGCTGGTCGCGTCGACCGCGACGGCGTGCGCACCCCACTGCTGCGAGGCGATCGTGACGTTCCCGCTGCCGTCGAGAGGTAGCTTGATGATGTTGTTGACGTAGTCACCGCCAATGGCGAAATAGACGTCGGTCGCGTCGGCGGCGAGGCCATAGGCGGCGCAGGCCCAGCTTCCGCCAGCGTAAGTCAGGGTGGTCGGCGTTCCCCCGTTCTTGCTGACCGTCCGCACGCCGGCGGTGCCCCCACCGCAGTACCGGTAGGTCCAGACCACGTTCGTGGCGTTGACGACGAGCGCGTCGGGCTCGGTGTAAATTTCCTCGAACGACGCCAGGGTCACGGGCTTGCCGCCGCCGACAGGAACCTTCAGGACGTCGGCGCCGGCGCAGTAGGCGTGCGTCGCGTCGACCGCGACACCCGCCAGGCAGAGTCCGGACAGGAGAACGGTGGATTGGCCGCCACCGACAGGAATCTTCGTGAGATTGCCGTCGCCGTGCGTGACCCAGTAGACGCTCGTCGCGTCGACCGCGAGGGAGTTGGGATCCTTCAGCCCGGACGCGAGCACAACCGGCTTGCCGCCACGGATGGGCACCTTCATGACCGCGCCGGTGTCGTAAGCCCCGCGATTGACCCAGTAGACGTTGCTCGCGTCGATCGCGATGGCTGACGGATTATCTTGTCCCGAAGCGAGCTCGACCGGCGTGCCGCCGTTCACGGGAAGCTTCACGACGTTCCCATTTTCGGCGTCGACCCAGTACACGTTGGTGGCGTCGACGGCGATGGCATCCGGATAGCCGAAGAACGCCGCGAGCGTTTCCGGCTGACAGGCGCCGTTCTCACAGGTGCAGGCGACGTAGCCCTTCCACTGTCCGGTCTGATCGCAGCTCTGCTTGCCGTTCGGGTCCGCACATCCGATGTCGCCGGGCGTGCAGACGCCGCCGCAGGCGTTGTTGACGCAGACGTGGTCGCATAATTCCCCGCCGTTGTCCTGGTAGAGCCAATCCACGCCACAAATAACCGCGACCTGGGGATCGGCTCCGCAGAACAATTCGCCGGGCTTGTGACCGACGCACTCGGGGTCGGAATCCTGGCAGGTCCCGACCGTGCTCCGCGGCGTTGAATCGCACAGCGTGCCGGATGCGCAGGTCCCGTTGGCCGCCCAGCGCCCTGCGACGCAGACGACCGGTTGCGCGCTCGCGTGAGCGGCGCACCCGAGCGCGCCGTCCGGGGCGCACGCCGTGCCGATCGCGCCGACGATTGTGCCGTCGCCGGCTCCGGCTGTCCCGCCCGCGCCATTTCCTCCGCGCCCGCTGATTCCACCCATCCCGCCGCGTCCCCCCATCCCGCCGCGGGTTCCGCCGACGCCATTGGTACCGCCGCTCCCGCTCGTTCCGCTCGTCCCGCTGCTTCCGCCCGTCCCGCTGCTTCCGCCCGTTCCGCTGCTTCCGCTCGTCCCGCTGCTTCCGCTCGTCCCGCTCTCGCCACTCGTCCCGCCGCGTCCCGCGATCGCGCTCGTGCCACCTACCCCGGCGTCACCGCCCCCTCCGGTACCGGCGGCGCCCGGCAGGCTGCCGCCACCGGCACCGCAACCTCCAACCAGCAACGACAACAAAAGCCATCGCCCGCGAGAGAACGCGCGTCCGCCGATCTTCATCTTCATCTTCCTCTCCATGGACGCGACTCGATAGCAACGGCGGGGCCATCGCCAGTCCGGCCGCCAGTCCCGCATTGGCCGAAGCGCGCGCGACGATCTGACCAACGCGATCGCGACCAGTCACGCAATCTGCTCAACGCCTTCACCGGCCGGCGCTCGATTCTTAACACGGCGCCGGATAACAACGGTTGCTATTTTCCAATTGCTCGAGAGGTCGCTGAGCGACCCATTGCTTGACGACACGCTGGGCGTCTGGGAGCGTCCTGGGTCCTTAGTTGTCGCTCGCCGGCATCGCAAAAGACACGCTCGCCGTGATCGAACGCGGGACGTACACCGCGCCCTCCGGCGCGCAGGTC
>DATMZL010001319.1:0-2173 GCA_035607075.1 Polyangia bacterium | reverse complement strand
TTCGCCGCATTGGTCGTCGAGCAAGGCGTGTCCCCCGCCCTGCCCGACTCGCTGAAGAAGCGGATCCGCCTCACGAACGGGCTGTCGCTGTTCGGCTCGTTCGTGATGCTGGCGAGCATTCCCTTCGACTGGTCGCACGCGCCGCGCTGGATGCTGACCGAGGATGTCGTCGGCGCCGTCGCGTTCCTGGCGTTCCCGCTGCTGAACCGCGCCGGCCACCTGCTGGCGTCGCGGCTTCTCTGTCTGATCGTCTCGAACCTGATCGTGCTGGGCAACGCGATCCTTCTGGGCCCCGAGTCCGGGGCACAGATGGTGCTCATCGCGCTCGCCGCCATGCCGTTCGCGTTGTTCGATCTCAGCGACCGTAAGCCGCTCGCCACCGGTGTCGCGCTTTCGATTGTCTGCTTCGCGCTCGTCGAATCGGGGATCCTGGCGCACCTTCGCGATCCGTCCGCGACCGCGTCCGCCGCCGGGTACTACCCGTACTCGGCCGTCGTCGCGCTGGGCGCGCTGATCTTCAGCCTCTACCAGACCAGCGCCGCCAACGCGAAAGCGGAGCAGCAGCTGCGCGCGGACATCGCGGAACGCCTGCGCGCCGAGCGCGAGCTGGAACAGACGCGTCAGGCGTCCTTCTACTCCGCGAAGATGGCTGCGCTCGGCGAGATGAGCAGCAACATCGGCCACGAGATCAACAACCCGCTGGCGGCGATCCTGCTGCGCGCGCACCGCCTGCAGCGGCTGGCGGCCAAGGACAAGCTGGACGTCATGGCCGTCAGCGGCACCGCGCGCGACATCGCCGCGACAGTCGACCGGATCCGCCGCATCGTCGATGCGCTCCGCTCGTTCGCGCGCGACGCCGAGAACGATCCGATGCGGCCCGAAAGCGTGGCCGCGATCGTGAACGACACCGTCGAGCTGTGCGCCCAGCGGTTCCGCCAGCATTCGATCGACCTCGTCATCGATCCGATCTCGCCCGCGCTGTACGTCGAGTGCCGCAGCGCCCAGATCTCGCAGGTCCTGCTGAACCTGCTGGGAAACGCGCACGACGCCGTCGAGGCCATTCCCGAACGCCGCGTCCGCATCGCCGCCGAGGCGGACGCGCAAGAGGTGCACATCTCCGTGACCGACAACGGCCCCGGCATCCCGCCCGCGTTGCGGACGCGGATCATGGAGCCGTTCTTCACGACCAAGGAGATCGGCAAGGGCACGGGGCTGGGGCTCAGCGTGTCGAAGGGGATCGCCGAGGCGCACGGCGGCCGGCTGGCCCACGACGTGGACGCCGCCGAGACGCGCTTCGTGCTCACGCTGCGCCGCGCGCAGGCGCCGGTCATCGAACCGCCCGCTGCCAAGGCATCGGCCTAACCCGGACGCGCGCGCAGCGGCGCGGGCGCGTCGCACAGCGGGCAGGCATCGACGCGCGCCGCGACGGTCCCGCAGTCGCGGCAATCGGCGCGGTAGCCGCGAAAGCCGTCGTCGTAAAGCTCGGTCATGCTGCGCGCCTTGTCCGCGCGCTTCCCCTCGTAAACGACGCGCGCCGGGACGAACGCCACGTACCGCAGCTGCTCATCGTCGCAAGACGGACACGCGGGCGGCACCGGCCAGCGGTTGGCCGTGGCGAGAGCACGCGCCAATCCGCCCGCCGCGTGACAGCGCGGGCAGACGTCGGCCGCGAAAACGACCGCCTTGCAGTCAGCGCACGCGACCTCGTAGACGCCGTCGATGAACTTCTCGCCGTCGTAGATCCAGGTCAGCTTGCCCACCGGCTCGCCGCCCATGATCGGCAGCCACCCGTCGACGTAAGTCGCGAACGTCAGCTTGCGCGAGCCGCACTTCGTGCAGCCCGCTTCGAGCAACCGATCCAGCCCCGGCTCGTCGAGAAGGCCCATCGCGCGGTCAATCTATGGTAGAGCGGCGCCATGACCAAATCGCACGGTGGGGTCCTCCTGCAGGGATTGTCGATGTCGATGTTGCTGTTGATCGGAGCGGGCGCCGCGTGCGACCGCAGCAACGAGACCAAGGCGCCGAAGGAGACCGCTCCCTCGGCCGCCACGACGCCCGCGACGCCGCCGCCGAAGCCCGTGCCCCCGCCGCCCGATCCCAACGACATCCCCGCTCCGCCCGACGTGAAGGCGCCGCCCGCCGACGCCGAGAAGACCGCGAGCGGGCTCGCGTC
>DATMZL010001541.1:0-6515 GCA_035607075.1 Polyangia bacterium | reverse complement strand
CGAGGTCGTCCCGGTGACGTGCGAGCCGTAGATCTCGGGGAACGCCGCGAGGGTCAGCGACAGCTTGCGGACGGTCTCGCGCAGCTCGCCGGGATCGGCGGTGCTGGCGTTGAACGGAACCTCGACGTGCGCGGGGGGCTGCGCCGAAAAATCGCCGACGCCGTCGTCCTCGTCGGCGCTCGCCTGCCCGGCCGCCGCCGAGCGCTTTCGCGCCAACGTCTCGACGGCGTTCTTGTAGGCCTCGTCGCTGCGCAGCCACAGCTCGCGCCGCAGCGCCGCGTAGTCGTCCTCGATCGGAACCGGTTCGACGTTGGCGCCGCCCTCGAAGTTGGTGTTGTCGAAGTTCGCGTCGCCGACGCGGACCTCGGTGCGCAGCAGCCGGCCGCGGTAGGCGTGGGCCGCGGTGATCGCGCCCAGCGTCGCGCTGGTCGTGGCCTGATCCAGATCGGAGATCGTGTACCCGATGAAGTACGGGTGCGGCTCGTCGTCACCCATGTGGAGGTCCTTCATCGAGCGCGCGAGCTCGTCCTCCATCGCCTGGCGCACGCCGGCGGGGTTGACCCGCAGCGCCGTCACGCCGGGAGCATCGGCCGGCTTGGCGAGCGAATCGGCCGTCGCGTCGGCGCCGACCGCGCCGGCGATCAGCAGCGCGACCGCACCCGGCCAGCGTCGCGGGATCGTGATCATGGCAGCGCCCCCTTCGGCGGCGCCAGCGTCGGCTGAGGCGCCTGCGGACGGACCAGCGCGGGCGCCGGCAGCAGCGGCGGCTTGTCGTTCCCCTTGTCGCGCCGTTCGACCTCGATCTGTTGCACCAGCAGGCTGGGGCTGGTGGCCGAGACGGGCACGAAGCCCGACTCGGCGCCGCAGTAACCATTGAACGTCTGGTAGTCGTCGGAGGCAGCGATGATGCGCGACAGCGCCGCCAGCGGCGTGCCGACGAGGTCGACCCCGCGCACCAGCTCGTCGGGACGGCCGTCGACCCAGACCCGGTAGACGAGGATCGGCAACACCTTGAACGCCTGCGGCCCGCCACGCTGCGTGTTCGTGAAGCCGCCCGAGATGTCGCGGAACGACAAGCCGTAAAGCTTCCCCTGCCGCTTCGCCTCCGCGCGCAGTAGCTCGCGCAGCTCGCTCACCGGGACGACGCGCTTCGGTTCGACGACCAGGTTTCCCTGCCGCGAAACGATCGCCCGCCCCTCCTGGCGGCGCCCGTGCCCATTCGACTGCGCGAAGCCGCGCGTCGGCGACCGGCTGAGCAGGAACCCGCGCAGCACGCCGTCGGACACCAGCGTCGCGCGCTGCGCGGCCACGCCTTCGTCATCGAAGCGATAGAAGCCGTTCAGATCGTCGGCGCCCAAGCGCGACAGCGTAGGGTCGTCGTAGACCGACACGAACGCGGGCATGATCGGCTCGCCGATCTTCTTGGCGAACGTCTGCCCTTCCTCCTCGTTCTTCTGGCGGTGGCCCTCGACGCGGTGGCCGAAGATCTCGTGGAAGAACACGCCGGCCGCGCGCCCTTCGAGGATCGCCGGGCCGATGTAGGGATCGGCGAGCGGCGCCTTCCGCAGCGCGCGCAGGTCCGAGATGATGGCGTCGGCCGCCTTCTCCATCGCGGCGTTGCTGCCCAGCCCGTCGACTGTCGACGCGTCGAACGTCTCGAAGCGCTCCAGCTCCATGCCGTCGTCCGCGCGCGTGTTGGCCTCGAGATAGACGCGCACGTAGTTGCGCCCGGTCTGCACGACCGTCCCTTCCGAGTTGACCAGCCAGCGCGTCAGGCTGGACGCCTGCAACGTCACGCCCGAGTCGAGCAGGTCCGGCTGCCCGCGAAAGCGCGCCGACAGCTGGCGGATGCGCTGTTCCCACGCGGGGACGTCGATCGACAGCGTCGCGGGCGTACCCAGGTAACTCGCCGGCTTCTCGCGCGAGAAATCGTCGGACGGATCTTCGTCGGCCACCTTCAGCGCGCGCTGCGTCCGGATCTTGACCAGCCGCTCGGCCGCGTCGTGGTAGCGCCGATCGGTCTCGCGCCACGCCACCGTGCGCAGCGCCGACGCGTCGTCCGTCAGCGGCAGCGCGACCGGGTGCCCGCTGGTCACCGCCGAGAAGTCGAAGTCGTTCGAACGGATCGTGTGCGTGGAATCGAGCTTGTAATCGCCGACGCGAACGTCCGTGTCCAGGATGCGCGAGT
Organism: Polyangia bacterium; assembly: GCA_035607075.1. Lineage (GTDB taxonomy): Bacteria > Myxococcota_A > Polyangia > Fen-1088 > Fen-1088 > JADGRB01. The sequence goes on along the minus strand of DATMZL010001541.1, from coordinate 4,327 downwards.
GGCGCACCGACGATTGCACCAGCGCGCCGTGACTGGCCGCGACGGTGACGTCGTTGCGATCGTGGATCTCGTAGCCGATGTAGTACGGCGGCGGTTTGCCCTTGCCGCCCAGATCGTGCATCCCGCGCTGCAGCTCCTCTTCCAGCGCCGCCAAGCCGGCGGGCTTGATCGCGCCGCCGCCCGACATCGGTTCGATGCGAACGACGCGCGGCGGTGATGCGGGCATACCGGGCGGATCATTCGGCGCCGGTGTCTTCGGCGTCGTGGCGTTCGATGCGCAACTCGCGCACGCCACGAAGAACGTGAGAGGCAAAAACCCGCGACGACAGAATGAAGGAACGTGCACTGGAGACGGCTCGTAGCATAACGCGGATCGCGCACTGGCACCTGGAAGGTTGTGTTAGTTTCCCCGTCCATGCTGCACCCCAAGCGCCGCATCCGCCCCGCGCCCCTCGCGAAGGGCTCAGCCGAAGTCGTCGACCTGATCGACAACTACTTCAACGCTTACAACAGCGCGCGCCTTCGCGAAGCCTGCCAGACGTTCGCGCGCATGATCGACGACGGCACGACGATCGGCCTGTCGATCGCGGGGGCGCTGACGCCGGCTGGGCTGTCGTCGGTGCTGGTGCCGCTCATGCAGGCGGGCTTCATCGACTACCTGTCGTCGACGGGCGCGAACCTCTACCACGATCTGCACTTCGACCTGGACCTCGCGCTCTACCGTGGCCAGCCGGACGTCGTCTCGGGCGCGCAGGACGTGGCGCTGCGCAAGGACGGCATCATCCGGGTCTACGACGTGCTGTTTCCGGCCGACGTCCTCTACAAGACGGACGAGTGGCTTTACCGCGTGATGATGTCGACCGAGTTCCGCAAACGGATCTCGGGATCCGAGCTGCATCATCTGATCGGCAAGTACGCGCTGGAGACGGCGCGCAAGCTGGGCGTCGAGAAGCCGTCGTTGCTGGCGACCGCCCACGAGCTGGACCTGCCGATCTGGGTCGCGTCGCCGGGCGATTCCACCATCGGCCTCAACCTGGCGGCGATCTACACGGCGTCGCCCGAACGCGGGCCGCACCTGGATCCGGCCGCCGACGTGACCGAGATGTCGGCGCTGGTCCTGGACGCCAAGCGCCAGCCGGGCGGCAAGTCGGGCGTGGTGATCTTCGGCGGCGGCGCGCCCAAGAACTTCCTCTTGCAGACCGAACCGCAGCTGCAGGAGATCCTGGGCGTATCGGAGCGCGGACACGACTACTTCATTCAGATCACCGACGCGCGCCCTGACACGGGCGGGCTGTCGGGCGCAACGCCGGCGGAGGCCGTGTCGTGGGGCAAGATCGATCCCGACCTGCTGCCCGACACCGTCGTCTGCTACCTCGATTCCACGGTGGCGATGCCCCTGATCGCGTCGTACGTGCTCGCGCGCTGCAAGCCGCGCAAGCCGCGCCGCCTCTACAAGCGCCTGCACGATATGGAAGAAGCGCTGCGCGCCGAATACCTCAAGTCCGATCTCTACGCGCGCTACTGGCCTGACGCCGCGGCCGCCGCGCGCGCCGAGAACGGCGGCCCCGTCGCGTCGTCGCCCTCGTCGCCGTCGCCGCTGTCCGGGAAGCCGCGCCGCCGCACGCGCCGATAGAGATGGGAACCCTCAAAGGGTTCCCAAACCCTCCCGCGAAGAGCTCCAGCGGGCAAAGCCCGCCTACGCTCACGCGCAGTTCCTCCAACGGGTAGACCGCTCCGTCGATTGGGTGTAAGTAGCCCCCATGTTCGACGACATCCCATCGCTGGTCAGCGTCCTTCTCCGTTTCGGCCACATCATGTTCGGCATCGTGTGGCTGGGACATCTGTACTTCTTCAACCTGGTGAACGTTCCGTTCCAGGGCGACCTGGACAAGGAACTGAAGCCGAAGGTGAACCCGAAGCTGCTGCTGCGCGCCTTCTGGTGGTTCCGCTGGGGCGCGATGTACACGCTGATCTTCGGGCTGGCGCTGTTCTTTTACAAATACACGTACCAGGGATTGTTCCGCGATCCCGCGACCGGCAGCGTCAGCGTCCGGGCCGGCTGGATCATGTTCGGCATGCTCATCGCGCTGATCATGTGGTTCAACGTCTGGTTCGTGATCTGGCCGCGCCAGAAGCTGATCCTCGGCGGCATGGCGGCCGGCACGCCCCACCCCGACGCCGCGAAGCTGGCGGCGACCGCGGGCAAGGCGTCGCGCTTCAACACGTACGCGTCCGGGCCGATGCTGTTCGCGATGATCGTCCCGAACAACTATTCGGGTTGGAGCCACGCAGGCATGCTGCTGATCCTGATCCTGGGCATCGGCTTCTGGTTCGGGCTGATCAAGCGCTCGTTCAAGGTCAAGACGACCGTCTGAGCGACCACCGTCTTATTCGCGTGGGGAGCCGGCGAGCTTTGCTCGCCGCGTACCATCGCGGGAGGGTTTGGGAACCCTCCCAGGGTTCCCATCTAAATTGACGGCGCCGCCCCGGGGGTCAGAATTGCGCGATGTTCCGCCGCACTGGCCCCCTCTTCCTGGCGCTTCTCGCAGTCGGATCGGCGCGGGCCGCGCGCGCCGATGAACCGCTGCCGATCGTTCATCCGCTTTACGTCCATCTGCCCGACGCGCCGGAGGACGACGCCATCCGGCGCGCGTACACGGCCGCGGCCGCGCGCTACAAGCTGCGCCCGGTCGAGGTGGTCGACGTGCCCGCGCCGCCCGCACCGCGCGCGCCCGATCTCCTGAAGACCGGCATCCTCAACACGATCAAGATCGCGTTCGGCGAGGCGCTGCATGATCTCGATCAGGCCGCCGCCGAGGCGGCGACCACCGGGGGCGCCGCGCTGTCCACCGACGATCTTTCGGACCTTTATCTGCACCGCGCGATCGCGACCGCGCGCGCCGACTGGAACGCGACCGCCGCTGCGCCGCCGACCGAGGGGCGCACGCGCGCCTACGCAGATTACCTGCGCGCCGCGATGCTGACGCCGGCGCGAACGCTGAACGCGCGTGAGATCCCGCCCCAGGCGGTCGCCGATTTCGCGCGCGCCGTGACGGAGGTTCGCCAGCGCCCGCGCGGCACGCTGACTGTGACCGGGCCGGCCGACGCCCAGGTGGCGGTCGACGGCGCGGCGCCGATGCCCGTCGCCGGCGGCGTGGTCCTGCGCGATCTCGTCTTCGGCGAACATCTGATCCGCGTCGAGGAGTTGGGCCACGTCGGATGGGGCGCCGTGGTGACGCTCAATCAGCCGACCCAGGAGGTCGCCATCCCGTCGCGCGCGGTGCTGGGCCTGGACCCCGCGACCGCCGCGATGCACGCGCGCCGGATGGGCGCGCGCTTCGCGCTGGTGCTGGAACCGAAGGGCGGCCCGCACGCGCCCATCGGCGTCCGTCTGATCGATGCGACGGGGCAGGAGCGCGACGCCGTGCTGGTGACCGCGGCGCCCGAGTCGGGGATGATCGATGCGGCGGTCATGCGCCTCGACGAAACGGCGCGCCGCCTGGCGCACGCGGATTCGCAATCGGGGGCGCCGCCCGCCGCGACAGGCGATGCGGGAACGGCGCTGGCGCCGCCCGTGCTGATCGGGCAGCCGGTCCCGAAGGCCAAGCTGACCGAAGATCCCGCGGCCTGGGCGCGCGATCACTGGCCGCTGCTGACGGCGATCGGCGTCGTGGTGACGTCGTCGATCATCCTCGGAATCGCCGTCTCCGGCGATAGGTGATCGCTGAGCGAAATTACATGGATACCGACATTTGACCATGGCTTGACCAACACGAAACAGGTCCGCCGCTAGCCTGAGGGCATGCAAGGCGGTGGTCGCGACCGGCCTGACATTCATCGTGAGCCAACCGGCTCCCGCGCCTGCGGCGCGGAGCGGTTGGTCGTCGTCGGAAACGGTATGGTCGGCCACCGGTTCCTCGAGATGCTCGGGGAGCGCGCGACGGCGGCCGGCCAGGCGCCGTTCGACGTCACGATCATCGGGGAGGAACCGCGACTCGCCTACGATCGCGTCGGCCTGTCGGCTTTCTTCGACGGCAAGACGGCCGACGATCTCGCGCTGGCGCGCCCCGGACAGTACGAGGCGGCCGGTTTCGCGGTGCGTCTGTCGACGCGCGTGCGCCGCATCGATCGCAAGCGGCGCGTCGTCGAGGCCGACGGCGCCGAGATCCCCTACGACCGGCTGGTGCTCGCGACCGGATCCTCGGCGTTCGTGCCGCCGGTCCCGGGACGCGATCTCCCGGGCTGCTTCGTCTACCGCACCATCGAGGATCTCGTGGCGATCTCCGCCTGGGCGGCCCGCCACCCCGGCGGCACCGGCGCCGTGATC
>DATMZL010001308.1:0-6767 GCA_035607075.1 Polyangia bacterium | reverse complement strand
CAGACGTCCGCGTGGTCATTCCACCTGGGCGGGTCGCTGACGTCGACCGCGACCGTCACCGTCGGCGCCACGGGGTTCGTGATCACCGGTCGGCAGGAGCTCGCCGCCGACCTCGATCCCGGCCCCGCGGTAGACAACGTACCCGCGGGATCGTTCGCGACGCGCTTCGCGTTCTGATCACTTCTTCAGAAAGAGGCAGGTCGCGGTCGCGCCGATCCCGTTCGGATCGGTGGCCCCCGCGGGCGACACCTTCAAGCGGTAGCCGGTCGCCGGGTCGATGTAGATCTGGGCAAAGGGTTGGCTCAAACCTCCTTGCCCATTGGACTGCGATCTCGACCAATCGCCCTCGATACCGTCGATGTAGCAAATCGTATTCGGCACGTCGGCGATCGGAACGAGAAGCACATCGTCGAAGGACTCCACGCCGTGAGCCGCGTAATGCGCGCTTGCCTGCCAGTTCGCGCAACCGTTGGCCCAGCTCTCCCCCGTGAACCACTGGTTCACAGCCGCCTCGGGATTGTTGATGTGATCTTGAGTCAGGACGGTGGAGCCGCCGCGGTCCGTGACCTCCAAGAACGACGATGCAAAGAGGCCCTCGATGCTGCTGATATCGCCGCGCGAAACATTGCCGATGAAGCCGGCCAAAATCGCCGCGCTGCCGCCAGGCGGCGTGTCGATCGTGGTGGTGAGTGGCGCGTTCGTACCCGTGTCGTCGGTGATGACGTGGTAACCGCTTCCACAGTTGCCCGGGTTTGGAACTGAGTCGATCTGATCGAAGGCGACGCCGTCGATCACGCCGCCCGGCACACCGGGCGAAGGAGGATTGTTGCTACTGTTCTGGATGTCGGTTGCGTCGAGGCCCCAAGCAAGCATCCACTGTCCAGGCGGTTCCGAATAGATGCGCAGGTACGTTCCTCGAAACGACGGGGCGTTCGTCGGCGGATCCCAGGCCGGATCCGCGACCGCAGGCGGCGCGTTCATGTACGGGTCCCAGGGTGAGTTTTGATAGAAGGGCCCGTGAACGGTGGTGAAGAAGTAGAAGCCGATTCGCCCTCCCGGTTGCCCGAGCGGCGTCTTGCCGCTGGTTTTCCAGGTCGTCGGGTCATCCGAGCTGGTGGCGCCGTTGACGACGACGGGCGGCGGTGGGCAGGTGTCGCCGCGGGCGAACCGGGTCGCACTGCATCCCGCGGGCGGATTGCCGCTGGCGACGCCCTGCGCGCAGGTGTTCATGCTGTTCGCGTGGGTCTTGCTCGCGTCGGTGACGGTGAACTGACCGGGCGTCATCCAGATCGGCGAGGTGACGCCTGGATTCAGCTTGCCGTGCGGCACCTTGCTCGCTTGAGTGTCGGCCGTCGCGCGGAGGCCAAGGTCTTGGCTCGTTCCACCCGGATTCCAGACTCCGACCGACCGGCTGGTGCCCATGCGGTGACATCCAATACAGGTCGAATCTGCCGTATTGGTGAGCGAATAGGCTTCCCACGACTGGAAGTTCAGCCCCACGAAGCCATACGGCAAGGTCCTGTTCCAAACGCCTGCGAGATCGGCCTGCAGGGTGCCAGGCAGGTAGTTTGAGTCCGCGTTAGGAACGTTCGGTCGGTTGGGGTTGTTGACGTTGGTGAAGTCGCCCAGGAACGGCCACACTTGCCCGAGCTGGGCGAGGTAGGGCGAACGAATCAAGGGGCCGGTATCGTGGCACCGTACGCAGTTGATGCTCGCCGTCTGCTGCGGGCTCACCCAGTAGCCCGGGCCTGTTCCGGCGCTGGGCGCGGGCGCGTTGCGGGGAAGACCGGTCCGGAGTGCCTGATAGAAGCAGGTCGCGCCTGAATTGCTGTTGTACTGGATCACCGCGACGTCGCCGAACTGGTCGGCGGCATTTCCGTGGGCGGCCTGGTGACGGCAATGCGCCACGATGTAGATGCCGTCGTTGTTTTCGTTGCGGTGAAGCACGTGAAAGTGGCTTCCCGGATCACATTCCTGGTTCAATACGTTGGGCGCCTCGCAAGACCCGGAGCCGGTGCCCTGGCGCGGGGGCTCCGTGGAGGTTGGATCCTCGCAATCGAACGCAGGTACCGTGACGCCGCCCATCGCCCTGTCGCAGCGGAGCGCGAACTGGTCGATCGTTTCGTCGCCGTCCCGGCACGGGCGCGTGAGAGCGTTCAAGTCCAGCCGGTCTGGCCTATCTGGCGGCGGCGCCGCCAGCACCTCTATCGGCGTGTCGATGACCGACCGTCGGCCCTGCGGGTCCGTAATGGTCAGCCTGACGATGAAATGGCCGGGATCGATGCCGTAGAAGTTCGCGGTGTTGCCGAACTGCTCGAGGTGAAAGCGGAGGTTCGGCGGCGTACTTGAAACAGACCATTGGTAGGTGAGCGGAACGGCGAAGCCGAGTGGCGTCCCGAGAACCGTGAAATAGACGGGCTCTGCCACCTTCACGGGTCCGCTCGGTTCGACCGTGATACCGGGCAGGGTCGTAAATGCCTGCGCGACAAGTGTTGCGCCGGGCAAGAGCTCGAGTCCTTTGGCAAAGAACGCCCCACGATGCGAGAGCGAGCCAACGGTGACGCGCGCAGCGGGGGCGACGAGCGTTCCGATGAATGAAGATTCGATGGAGAACGGCGCCGTTCCGGCAAAGCCAATCAAGATATTCGCAGGCTTGTTCGCGGTGTCCGATACGGTCGCGCGATAGATGATGGAGTTTGCAACGTAAATCGAAATGGGGCCGGTCTTGTCGTCGAGCGTGACGACGGCCTGGGGCTCGAAATCGACCGATTGAAAGAAGTAGGTCCCTGCCTTCAGCGTGATCCTCGCGCTGGGCTGGACCCTCAGCACGCCGTACGAGCCGGGCTGAAGAGTGCGGCTCGTATTCGGCTCCAGGACAACGTCGCCGGTCGGGGTCGGAAACTTGACCGTCCAGCTGATCGAATCGAGCGGCGTGAAGGGCGTGTTCTGGACGGTCGGCCCCGGATTGACCGTCGCCGTCGGGGCGACGGTAACCGTGCCCTGGCTGCGAATGAAACCCGTGACGTGCGCCCGGTCGCGGAGGACGACTGGACCAACGCTCCACACACTGCCCACCTGCGTGTCGGTGCCGAGGTTCGTCTGGGCGGCGCCAAGATTCGCAATCGTCGCCGGGGTGCCGGCGGGCGTACGCACCACCGTTCTGTCGTCGATGAGGAGCGTGTCATTCGCGCCTGCAGCGAGAGACTGCACCGGCACGCGCGGCGGAAGGGGGATCGTGAAGGTCACGGGACCCGTGAGCGCTCCGCTTATTGTCTCTGTCGATTCCCCCGCTTTATCTCGTGCCGATGAACAAGCTCCGAGCGTGAGAGCGAGAAAAGCAATACACAAGACACCGTGTACTTTGTTCATTGCAGACCCCTTCCATGGCCACCAATCCGCGCGCGCGAGACGTTGTATATCACCCGCGCGGTTGAAGGTGAGCGCAATCGATTGCATCATCGACAGGCCGTTAATTGCCGATCTCTGCAACGATGGTTCGGACGTTTATTCGCCTTCAGTTGCCGCGTCGCCGCGCGACGCCACATTGTCAGCCTCGCGCGGGATATTTGTTGGCAACGTCACCGTTGGCCCCAGCGCCAAAGACCGAAGAAACGTTCCCCGTCTTGTGCCGGCTTCACCCGCGTCAGGACAGCGGGTCGCTTGCATCGCCCGGAGAATCAGTCACACTGCTTGCGGTGCGAATCGGGCCGCTCGTCTCCTTCGCGCTCGTCTCAATCGCGTGCGACCGCCCGTTGAAGCCCAGGGATGCGGGCGCGGAAGCAACGGGCGCAGGCGGGTCTTCAGCGGGCGCAGGCGGGATCTCAGGGGTTTCCGGCGCAGGCGGCGCGTGTGCCGACCCGCTTTCCGTAGTTCCGGACGCGGCCCCCTTCCAGCCACCGAGCGGGCCGATTTCTGCATTCCAGGTGACGTTTCATAATCGCTGCGCGCAAACAGTTTGGCCGGCGTATGGGTCGGCAGGCGGACTCGACAACAGCGTCATCGACACGCACCTCTGGCTCCCGATGTCCCCGGCGAGCGATCGCACTGTCACCGTTTACGGCGGCGTCCGCGAGATCGGGCTCTGGGGCCGGACGGCCTGCAGTTTTGATCAGGCGGGCAAAGGCGCTTGCGACACAGGCGAGTGCGGCGGCTTCGTCTGTCCGATCATTGTCAATCAATTCCCGGCGAGCGCGACCATCTTCGTCCTCGATCGAGGATTTCTTGGTGGGTACAACGTGGGTCTGCGTGTCGAGGGGGTGGCGTGCGGCAGCCACCAATGCGTCACGGACGTACGCGCCTGCCCCGCCGCGTCTGTCGTGAAGAACAGTTGCGGGAGCCCGATCGCTTGCAAGGACATCTGCGGCGATGCCGCCGCCCAGTGTTGCAGTCGGCCCGGATCGGGATGCAGCAGCACGGGACCGTCGGATGGTAGCGCAGCGGACGATCTCGTCGTCACGTTCTGCCCTTGAAAGCCGGTTATCGATCGGCGCTTCTGGGGATTGACCGGTGGTGACGAGGAACCACCTTCTCCGAGATGTCACGGATCGTCCGCGTGGCGGAGAGCTCACTGCGCGCGACATGTTTCACGGCACTCGTCGTCTGCCAGGCGGTCGCCTGCGGTTCCTCCTCGGGTACGCCCGATGCCGATCAGGGGCTACGATCCGATGCGGGCGCGGAAATCATCGGCGACGGGGCAACGGCCGGGGACAGCTCGGGCCGCAGTTACCCCAGCCCCAGCCCGGAGTCGATTCCCCTTTTCGACGAAGGGACAATCGTCGACTTCTACGTGACGTTCTCGGACGACGCCTGGAACAACCTGCTCACGCTCACCGGACCGAACGACACGCGCTGGGTTCCTTGCACCTTCACGGCGCTGGGCGAACCGGTCGTCAACGCCGATTGCCGGCGCAAGGCCGACATGGCCGACTGGCCTTACGAGAAGAAGCCACAGTTCATCGTGCGCTTCAATCTCACCAACAAGGCGGGGCGCTTCCGTGGCCTACGGCGGTTCAACCTCGAGGCCTTCGACGGCGCAGCAGCGCCCATCCGCGATCGGATCGGAATGTGGGTCATGCGCGAGGCGGGCATCGACGCCCCCCGCGTGAATCACGTCCGCGTGTTCAAGAATGGCGAGATCCTGGGGCTCTACATGAACATCGAGGCCGAGGACAAGGAGTTCCTCGAGGACCATTTTGGACCGACGGCGGACGACGGGAACCTCTGGGAGAGCGGCTACGAGCTCAAGACGAATGAGGCCGAGAACGACACCGCGCGCCTCGATGCCCTGAACAACTCGATCGGCGCCGAGCCGCTCACCGGCGATCACACCGAATTCTTCAACCAGCTGGCGATGCGGATGGACGTCAGGCAGGTCCTTCGCGAGATGGCTGCCGAAACGGCGATCATCACCAACGACAACTTCTCCCAGGGAAGCACGAACTTCGCTTACTACGAGCACCCGACCCGCGGGTTCATCGTACTTCCGTGGGATCTGGACTCGATCATCACGCAGGCGCCGGTCGACGCGGACCCTTACGACTTCAATGGGGTCTCGGAGGGCAGCAAGCTACGCGAGCTCATGAACCAGAACCCGACCTGGCGGGCGCAGTTCACCGACGATCTCGTCGATATTCGCGACAACATCATGACCCGCGTACCGGAGCTGGTTGACTCCATCTGCACCCAGATTGACGGAGCCGTCCGGGAGGATCCGAACCGCACATCTTCGGCGGAGGACTTCCAGGCTGATTGCGCGACGGTCAGACAGGCGGTCATCGACCGCATCGCTGCGATGACGACCATCCTCGGACGATGAGCGCGCCGGCGACCCTCCGGAAACATCCTCATTGCTCCCTCATGTTGAGTGGCGATTCCGTCATGCTCCGGGTCCGAGTTGCATCCGGCGAACCATGGCGACAAGGCGCCGCGCAGCGGACCCGATGGTACGGCGGTCGCATTGGGCGCAGAATGAGCTCTCGCGATGAACGGCAACGCGCGGCGCGTTGGCTTGGTGGCCAGCCTCGGAATGATGCTGTACGCATGCGGGAGCTCGCCGGCCTCGAAGGGCGACGGCAGCCCTGACGCACCGGCTTTGGACGGGGGCACCGCGGGCGCGACAGGCGCGGCCGGAACGACGGGCATCGCAGGCGCGACAGGCGCGGCCGGAACGACGGGCGTCGCAGGCGCGCCGGGCGCCGGCGGAACGACAGGGGCGAGCGGCACGAGCGGCGTCGCAGGCGCGGGCGGCACGAGCGGAGCTAGCGGCACCGGCGGCACGGGCGGCGCGAGCGGCGGAACGACAGGCGTCGCAGGTACGAGCGGCACCGGCGGAAGGGGCGGAGCCACGGGCGCCGCGGGCGCGAGCGGAACGACGGGCGTCGCAGGCGCGAGCGGCACCGGCGGCACGACGGTCCCCGCGTGCACCGGTGGCGGCGCGCCCGCCGTCCTCGACACCAGCCCCTTCGCGGGCGCGCTGGTCCCCGGCGCGCTCAACTCGACCAATGCCGACCGGCTGGCGATCTCGGCGGACGGCTGGGTGCACCTCTTCGGCACGGAGATCTTCTCGGCGCCCGACGACGTTATGTTCAGGCAGGGTGATCCGAGAAACGTCACCGGGCCGTTCGCCATCGACGCGGTCAACAACTGGATCTACGCCGCGCGCGCCGACGCCGCCCAGAAGTGGTCGGTGTGGCGCTACCCGACCTCGGGCGGCTGCCTGAGCAAGGTCTACGACTTTCCGGTGGACGTCGAGACACCGAGGCCCGTCG
>DATMZL010000966.1:0-6957 GCA_035607075.1 Polyangia bacterium | reverse complement strand
CGCCTCCAACTCGCGGTCCCAGTTCGGGTACAGCGGCGCGCAGAAACGAATCAAGCTGGCGACCGTCGCGTCCGGGAACGGCACGCCCGCCTGCGACTGGAAGCCGATGCGCTGTTTGATCTCGGTGTCCAGCCGCATCGGATCGCGCCCGAGCACGCGCACCTCGCCGCTGTCGGGGACCTGCAGGCCGACCAGGCAACGCAGCGCCGTCGTCTTGCCGGCGCCGTTGCGCCCCAGCAGACCGACCACGCTCCCCTTCGGGATCGCTAGCGTCAGGCCGTTCAGCGCGTCCACCTTGCCGAAGCGCTTCGCCACGTTCGAGAACTGCACGGCGTCGTTCGTCATCGCGACCTCCTTGCACTGGTGTCCGCTGCCGTTTCGGTCTTGAGCTCTCGCCAGGACTCCTCGACGGCGCGCACGGTCTGCACGCGCCCCAGCCCCGCCTGCGCGGCCTCCAGCACCAGCCGCCGCGCCGCCTGGGCGACGCCCGCGGGCACGCCGCCGTCGATGGGCCGAATCAACCGTTCCTGCTGGCGCACGTACATCCCCAGCCAGCGCCGCATCTCGATCAGGCCTTCGCGTTCAAGATCGCCGTAAGCCCGCCCGACGGTCAGCGGGTTGATGCGCAGCTGCGTCGCGAGATCGCGGATCGACGGGAGCCGCTCGCCGGGCGCCAGCCGGCCCGACACCAGCATGCGCCGGACCTGGTCGGTGATCTGCCGGTATACCGGCAGGCCCGAGCTGGGATCGACGGGCAGGAACATCCTGCTCTAGTGTTATAGAAAACTAGAACACTAGTCAACCGGCTTCTGCGGGCACTGACTCGAAGGCATCCATGCTGCGGTACTTGCCGAGGCAGATCGTGTCGAACTCGTCTTCGTCGGGCGGGCGCACGACGCCGATCGCGCGCAGCGCCTCGTTGATCGGCCGGCCCTCGCCTTCCTTGGCGGTCACGACCCTGCCGTCGACGCACGCGGCCGCCGCCTGCGCGCCGCGGCCTTGGAAGTAATCCGTTTCGACGAACGCGATCGGCCCGTTGCCCGAGAACGCAGCCAGCACGCGCAGCATCACCGGATGATCGAAGACGAAATCGATCGTGGTCCCCATCCGCTCGCCGGACGGATCCGCGGCGTCGATCGCGTCCATCAGCACGCGCGTCCCCGGCACCAGCGCGAAGCCTGCGTCCAGCCTGACCACCTTCGCGCCCGGAAAGCGCGCGCAGATCGCCTGCACCGTCGCCGTCGCCGCCTTGCCGACGAAACCGCGGATGCTGTGCGCCATGCGTTCCCCTCAGTAGGGAACGTACGGCGCACGCTTGTGTTCCACCCATTCGCGCACGCTGGGCCGCTGCCACTGCGCGCCGACGAAGTCACGCAGCTTCGCCGGAACGTCCTCGCCATTCCCGATGAGGCGCATCAGCATCATCGCCAGGTCGGCGTCAGCGATGCTGAAGGTGTCGAACAGCGACGTGCGGCCGTCCGGAATGAACGCGGACGCCGCCGCGATCAACTTCGCGGCCGCCGCCTTACCGGCGGGCGACAGCGGACGCACGGGGTGACGGTAAAAGAACGTATGCGTCGCGCGCTCCTCGCGGATCGGCATCAGATCGCTGCGGATCCAGGCCATGATCTGGCGCGCCCGGGCGCGATCGCGCGGCGCCGCCGGCAGCGTCGCGACGTGACGGGGCGGCGCGAACGTATCCTCCAGGTACTCGACAATCGCGCTCGATTCCGAGAGCCGGAACGACCCGTGCTCCAGCACCGGGACGCGTCCCGTCACGGAGCGCGACACGAATTCCGGGGCGCGCTGCGCCTGCTCGTGCAGGTTGACCTCGCGCAGTTCAAAGGCCAACCCCTTCTCCTTCAAACAGACAAAAACCGAGAATGCATACGGACTGTTCCAGAAGCCGTCGACGGAAAGGACCAGCGGTTCCATGTTTGCCATTCTTGACAGCCGAGAATCGATCTGTCACCAGTAATGACACGCTTGCGCCGTCGGCGCGGAAAGGAGATGGGCATTTGATGACGAACCACAACCACGCATCGAAAATGGTCATCTCCGCGCCAGTCAGGCTGTAGCGCCCGCTACGCAGCAGATCGTCTGCACGTCCTGCCGGGACCGCGGAGGGAGGGAGTGAGTCATTGGTGTCTTGCGCGCGAGCCGCGCGCGAGACGAACGGGGAACGTGTGTCATGGGCAAGACGAAGCGACAGCAGCATCAGCATCGATCGAGATCGCGAGACGAGAGGGACGGCGGCGACGGCAACCGCGTTGTGCGGCTGCAGGACCTGATCCGTGAAGAGGTGAACCTGATCCTGCGCAACGAGGTGCGCGATCCGCGCCTGGACAGCGTGGTGATCACGATGGTCGAGCTCACGGGCGAGTGCGCGCGTCTCTGGTACACCGCCGAAGGAGAAGAAGACAGACGAGACGCGTGCGATCACATCGCGGGGTTCCTGCGCACGCAGCTCGCCGAGAGCCTAGGATTGAAGCGGACGCCGGAGCTGCGCTTCCGGCGCGACCCCGCGTCGCGCACGTTCGCGCGCGGCGAGACGGAGACCTGAACAATGCCTTTCAACACGCTCAAGGGGCGTAACGTTCCCATCCAGCTGTGGGCGCCGATCGAGGAGGTCGACTCCCAGGTCATCACGCAGCTCAAGAACGTGGCTGCTCTGCCCTGGGTCGCGCACCACGTCGCGGTCATGCCCGACGTGCACCTGGGTAAGGGCGCGACGGTCGGATCGGTCGTGGCGATGCGCGGCGCGGTCGCGCCCGCCGCGGTCGGCGTCGACATCGGCTGCGGCATGGCCGCGGTGAAGACCAGCCTCACGGCCGAGGATCTGCCCGACGATCTACGTAAGCTGCGCCTGTCGATCGAGGACGCGATCCCCGTCGGCCGGATGTCGCACGAGTCGCCCGCGTGGCGTCGCGCACCGCACAAGCTGCGCGACGCCGCTCAGGCGCTGCTGGACCGCTACGAGACGACCGACGCGCCGGTGAAGACCGGCACCGTGTCGTCCCAGCTGGGCACGCTGGGCGGCGGCAACCACTTCATCGAGATCTGCCTGGATACGGAGGGCGCGGTCTGGATGATGCTGCACTCCGGGTCACGCAACGTCGGCAAGGTGCTGGCCGAGCACCACATCGAGATCGCGCGCCGCCTCAAGCACAACGAGGCGCTCGTCGATCGCGACCTGGCAGTGTTCCTGGCGGGCACGAAGGCGTTCGACGCCTACCGCCGCGATCTGTTCTGGGCGCAGGAGTACGCGCGCTTCAACCGCGAGATGATGCTGCACCTGCTGTCGGAGGTGATGCGCGCGTTCTGGCCGCGGATCGCATTCGAGCCGCCGATTTCGTGCCACCACAACTACGTCGCCGAGGAAGTTCACTTCGGCGACGAGCTGCTGGTGACGCGCAAGGGCGCGATCCGCGCGGGACGCGGCGACATAGGGATCATCCCAGGGTCGATGGGCACGAAGTCGTACATCGTGCGGGGCCTCGGCAACCCGCAGTCGTTCGAATCGGCGTCGCACGGCGCCGGCCGCCGCATGTCGCGCGGCGAGGCACGCAAGCGGTTCACCGTCCGCGACCTGAAGGACCAGACCGCGGGCGTCGAATGCCGCAAGGACCCGGGCGTCATCGACGAGACGCCCAAGGCCTACAAGAACATCGACAACGTCATGAAGCAGCAGACGGATCTGGTCGAGATCGTCGCCGAGCTGAAACAGATCGTCTGCGTGAAGGGCTGACGGCCGACTACGTCATCAAATCCTTCATGCGCCCCATCGCCTTCTGCAGGCCCTCGTTGTTGAGGCCGGGGACGACGCCATAACCCTCGAAGAACATCGACAGGCGAATCGAGAAACGCTCGAACTCGTCGGTCCGCCGCATCTCGTCCAGCTTCGCGCGCTCCCCGAACAGGAGAATGAAGCCGTTCAACGTTCCGAGGTGAGGCGTCAGCGCGACGCGCTCCACGCGTTCGAAATATCCCTGTTTCTGGAACTTGGCGAGCGCGGCGTCGCCCTCCTCCATGAAGTACTTCCACGCTTCTTGTTCCTTGCCCGCGACGGGCCGACTCCATCCGATGAAAAGCAACGCTGTGGCCATGGGTCTCCTCCTTGTCCGTCCTACGTCCCTGCCGCGGGGAAAGTAACGCGAAAATCGCGCCGCGCTACACGCCGATACGCTACTTGGAGACGCCGCAGGCGATGCGCTCGCCGCCGCCGCCCAGCGGCTTGGGGGCGTCGCTGTAATTGTCGCCGCCCGCGTGGATCATGAGCGCTTTGCCCTGGAAGTCGGCCAGCGTCACGCCCTTCACTTCCATCTTCTCCTTGGCTTCGCCTTTGTCGGAGACGACCAGCTTCGGCATGTCGCCCTTGTGTCCGCCGCCGCCTGGCCCCTTGTGCGCCTTCGTCCCCTCGGGATCGTAGTGAGCTCCCGCGGCCTGTGCGGCGGTCTTCTTCCCGTCCTTGTCGGCGGGATCGCAGCTGGGCTTCTCGTGAACGTGGAAGCCGTGCTCGCCCGGCGGGAGGTCCTTCAGTTTCGGCTCGAGGGTGACGCCGTCCTTGCCTTCCTTGATCGTGATCGTTCCGATCGACTTACCGACGCCGTCGGCGGTGACGAGGTTCATCGTGACCTTGATCGACTTTGCAGCGTGCGCGGGCGCGACGAGCCCGCAGAAGGCGGCGGCGAACGCGCTCGCCGCGGTGAGACCAACGAGTGAGGTTTTCATTTTGCGTCTCCTTTGAATTCGAACCGAGCCTGCGACGGTCACAGCAGTTGTAACGCAATGGCCTGTGACATAATCATTCCCGACTGTAGCCGCTATGGCACCGGAAGACGACAGCGCGGGTGGGGGCTCCGAGCGGCGCAGCGCGCCGCGCATCGCGGCGCGTTCGCTGGTCGAAGTGCGTCTGCCGACGTGGGAAGCGCTGCGCAGCGTGTACACGATCAACATCTCGCAGGGCGGGATGCGGCTGACGCTCGGCGCGCGCGCCCCGCTGGGAACGGCGATCGACATCATATTGACCTTGCCGGACGGCACGCGTCTGCATCTGCCGGGCAAGGTCGCGCACCTGGGCCCGGGCGACAGCGGCGACATCGGCGTCCGTTTCGACGATCTGCCGGTGGGCACGCGGACGCAGATCGAGCGCTACATCGAGGACCTGACAGCGGGCCGCACGCCGCGCGCCAAGACCAAGAGCATCCCGCCCGGAATGCTCATCAAGAAGAAGACCTGATCTGATGCGACGGGGCGTGCTTCTCGGCGCCTTGCTCCTGCCGCTGGCCGCTCCCGCGCAAAGCGCGGGCGTGCGGCTACCTGAAAAAACAACAGTCGCACACCGCGCCTTCGGCGCGGAGCGACTGGCAGCCGCCGCGGCCCCGCCCATCCCCGCAAACTTTCCGCCGTCGTCGAAGGCGCTTCCCCCGCCGACAGCGTCCGCAGCTCCTTCGGCGTCGCCGTCCCCGCCGCCGAAGCCGCTCGACCCCATCGGCGCCCTCCTCACCGGGGCATTGCCCACCGACGGCGCGACCGACGTCGTCCTGATCGACTGGCCCGCGGTGCCCGGATCGCCGCACGTCCGCGCGGCGACGGTCGTCCGTGCCGCGCCCGCCGCGATCAAGAGCGTGCTGCTCGACGCCGCCAACTACAAGAAGATCGTCCCGGCGCTGATCCGCGCCGACGTTGCGCGCACTAAAGCCGGACTGCCGTCAGTCGAATGGGAAGTCGAGGTGCCGCTTTTCAATCTGACCGGCACGCTGGTCATCCACGAGCGGCCCGACGGCGCTGACATCGACCTGGTCGAAGGTGATTTCTCGCCCGGCAAGCTGAGCTTCACAGCGACGCCGCGCCCGGCCGGCGGAAGCACGCTGCTCGTCGATGCGCAGCTGAACATCAAGAACGCGGGCTGGTTGATCCGGAAGCTCGTGAACCTGAGCCCCGCCGGCGAGCCCGCCGCGCTTGTCGCGGCGTCGTACGTCACGGTGCGCGCGGTCGGGTTGCGCGCCGAGAACGCCGGCAGCGGCGGCGCGCGGCGTCCCGGCGCCACGCCGGCGCCGCCGCCCGTCTGGTCGCCGTCCGCGCGCGCCCTCGCCGACGAGAAGCTGGCTGCGCTGCGCGCGCACGGCGCGGTGGCGCTTGTCGGGCGCACGTGGTCACAGCGGCTCGCGGGCGTCGCCGTCGCGACAACCGTCGGTGTTCCCACGCCGAACGCGCTCGGCCGGCTGCGCGATCCGGAAAGCTGGCACGCGTTCCCGGGCTGGCGGACGGTCGAGCGGCGCCAGGGCCCGAACGGGATCGGCGCGAAGGTCGAGGACAACCTGCCGTTCGTGGATCTCGAGGCGACGTGGGCGGCGGAGCCCGGCGATCCATTGCGCTGGACGGCCACCGACGGCGTCATCACGGGCGCGCGGCTCGGCTGGGAGATCTATCCGATCGACCCGCGTGCGAACGCGGGCGCGCCGACGCTGATGGCGTTGATGATGTACCCCCGGTTGGAGACGACCGGGCGGCTCGCCCGCAAGGCGATCGCGTCGGAGCCGCTGCTGGAGCATGGACTGGCGGTCGCGGTGGCGTTCGCCGACCTGACCGCGATGAAGACGGCGCTGGAATCGACGCACTGAGAAGGTGCCTTCCCGATCGGGGGTGCCTCGAAAATTCGAGGCCAGTCAGTCTCCCGGCCCGCGTGATCTGCGGCCGGCCCTGGGCATGGCGATTGCTGGGCACGGGCGCGTGAAAAATTTAGCGCTGCTCGCGGGGTGTCTGCTGTTCATCGCTTGTTCTTCGGACGGCCACGACGGTGGCACCGGCAAGGGCGGCCAAGGGGGCGGTCAGGCGGGCGCGGGCGGCGGCGGGCGCGGCGGTGCGACCGGTAGCGCGGGTTCGACAGGCAGCGCCGGTACTGGTGGCAGCGGTGGCAGCGGCGGTGGATCGACCGGCAATGCCGGCACCACGGGC
>DATMZL010000398.1:0-5238 GCA_035607075.1 Polyangia bacterium | reverse complement strand
GACGCGCAGGTTCGGCTGCAAGCGCAACAGCTGGGGCAAAAGCTCGGTCCCGGTCATGCCCGGCATCCGGAGGTCGACGACCGCCGCGGCCAACCGTCCGCGCTCGGCGGCGCGCACCGCCTCGTCGCCGTCGGCCGCTGTCACGACGTCCTGCCCGCGCTGGCGCAGCGCCTGCGCCAGTCGCTCGCGAAACACCTCGTCGTCGTCGACGAGCAGCAGCGGGCTGCTCATCGCTTCTCCACCGCCGGCGCGGAGACCAACGGCAGCGCGAACACGACCGACGTTCCCGTCCCGGGCGCCGACTTGATCGTCACCTCGCCGCCCAGCCGGTCGGCGACGGCGCGCGCCAGAAACACACCCAGCCCCATGCCCCGGCCCGCTGGTTTCGTCGTGAAGAAGGGCTCGCCGACGCGCGCGAGAACGTCGGCCGGCATTCCCGACCCGCGATCGCTGATCTCGAAACGGATCTGGCCGCCGGCGGGCGCGACGCGCAACACCACGTCGTCGCCGGGCGGCGACGCCTGCTGGGCGTTCTCGATCAGCGCCGACAGCGCCTGCCCGACCGCGCGCGGCGGGACGGTCAGCGTCCGATCCACGACCGCCGCGGCGATCTCCGGGCGCACGGCGATGCGCGTATTCGCGACACCGCCCACGGCGCTCTCGACCAGCGCCGTCACGGGAACCGAGGCGAAGCCCTCGCCCGCCGTATCGCCCGCGTCGGCGCGCATGCGCTCGATGATCGTACGGCAGCGGTCCACCTGCGCGCGGACGAGGCGCGCGTCCTCGATCGCCCGCGCCGGCGCGCCCGGCTGCGCGAGATCACGCTGCAGATCGCCGGCGATCACGGCGATCGTCGACAGCGGCGTCAGCAGCTCGTGCGCGGCGCCCGCCGCCAGCGTCGCCAGCGACGCGAGCCGCTCCTGCCGCTGGGCCGCCGCCCGGGCCGCGTCCAGCTCGCGTTCGTGACGTTCCAGCGCGCGCCGGACGCGCAGCAGGAAGTAGACGATGAACGACGCCGCGACGCCGAACGCGACCCACATCCCGCGCAGGTGCAGGCTCATGTGCCGGCTGTGATCGCCCAGGATCAGCGGCTCGTAGCTCGCGAACAGGAACGCGGAGCACGCGAGCGACAGGCCCACCAGCGTCCAGGTCCAGGCCGGACGCATCGTGATCGACGCCAGCGCGATCGGAATCAGATAAAGAAAGCTGAACGGGTTGTTCGGCCCGCCGGTCAGGTACAGCAGGCCCGAGAACAGCAGAACGTCCAGGGCCATCACCGCGGCCAACCACGCCTGCCGCGGCCGTCGCCGGCGCGCCGCCAGCGCGCACGCGATGTTGCTCGCGATCTCGACGCCGACCAGCGCCAGCAGCGCCGAGACCGGGATCGCCAGCTGCATCGCGAAGCGCACGGCTCCGATCGTGATCAGCTGCCCGCCGATCGCCGCCCACCGCAGCCGGACCAGCCAATCGAAGTTGATGCGATCGGGGTCGCGCTCTGCGATCGAGGGCATCACAGGATACAGACCGCCAAGACCGCCTTGTCGGCGGTTCCGTCGGTCGGCTGCAGGTGCAGGATCTGCTCCCAGTAGCCGGCCTGGAAAAAAATGATGCCCGACATCGTGAACGCGCTCGGATCGCCGGTGATCGCCGGATACGTGGACGCGCCGTGGCTGTGAAGCGGCATCGTCGGGCGGTCGGCCGTCATCGTGACGGCAGCCGGCGTCCCGTCGGCGACGTTCGTCACCGACAGGACCCAGGTGTCCTCCCCGACCGTGGCGTAGTTGGCCGACGCCGACCCGTCCGAGAAGTCGGTCTTGGCCGAGACCAGCGTGACCTTGTAGGCGCCGGACATGGACGTGACGAAGATCCCGGGCATGGTGGGGACCGCCGGCGTGTCCTTGCAGACCGAGAAGTCGGCGTCCCTCGACATCCCCGCGTCCTGGGGTATCAGCCCCGCGTCGGAGCTGCACCCTGCGAGCATCCCGACGGTGGCGATGAGGACAGTCAAGACCGCGGAAGCAAAGCGCCTTGCCATGAGCTTGCTAAGTGTATGTCCGGGCCCCTGCGAGTCCAGCTAGTCGCGCCGCGCGGGGGCAGCTAGACCAGCCTGGCGCCTCGGCATTTTGACTTTGCGTTCGGTGGGGAGGGCCTGATAATGCTAGCGCTTTCGGGGAAGCGGCCGGCGGGTGGTTCCGAGACCGGGAAACTTAAACGTTCACCTTCGAGGTAAATCTATGAATACCCGATCCCTTTCGGCCCTCCTTAGCGCCGCGCTTGGTTGTTTCTTGCTGGTGGCGAGCTGCGCCAAGCCGACGAGCAGCGGCCCCGTCTGCGTCGGCGGCCAGACCGAGTGCAACGGACAGTGCACCACCGTCGCGACCGACAGTCAGAACTGCGGTTCATGCGGCAAGGCGTGCTCGGGCGGGCAGACCTGCCAGAACAGCGCCTGCACGTGCCCGTCGGGTTTGATGTTGTGCGACAACATGTGCGTCGGCTCCAGTGCCCAGCACTGCGGGGGCTGCAGCGCGTGTCCAAGCGGCCAGGTTTGCGCGGGCACCAGCTGCACCACGATGTGCCCCAGCGGGCAGACGATGTGCTCGGACGGCCAGTGCATTGCGACGGGCGGCGACAACACGCCGGCTCACTGCGGCGGCTGCACCATGTGCCCGAGCGGTACGCAGTGCAACAACGGGTCGTGCGGCTGCCCCTCCGGCCAGGCGCTTTGCAACAACACCTGCGTCGCGACCAACACCAACACGAACTGCGGCGGCTGCGGCATCACGTGCGCCGGTTCGTGCGCGACCGGAACCTGCGTGACCACGACGGGAACCGGCGGCATGGGCGGTAGCACCACGGGTATGGGCGGCCGCGGCGGAACGACCGGTATGGCCGGCACGATGGGAGCTGCCGGGACGATGGGCGCGGCCGGAACGACCGGTATGGCCGGCACGATGGGCGCCGCCGGGACGACCGGTGCAGGAGGCCGGGGCGGGACGACGGGCAGCGCGGGAACGACGGGCGCGGGTGGCGGTCGGACGTGCGCGATCATGCCGCCTCCAGGCGCGATCGCCGACGACGTGATCTCCGACTTCGAGGAAGGCTACGGCGTGATGATCAAGCAGGGCGGCCGCACCGGTTACTGGTCGCCCTACAACAACATGGCCGACCCGCAGAACCAGACGCCGACCAAGCCGGCGGCGAACATGGCCGACAAGATCCTCGCGGAACCGGCCGGCGTGTGCATGAACAGCGCCTTCCACTCCTCGGCAACGGGTCAGGACAACTACGTCGGTTTCTCGGCGAAGTTTCACCCGAACATGCCGCTGACCACCTCGGACATCGGCGACCCATACGACGTCAGCAAGTGGGACGGCATCACCTTCCGCGCGAAAACCGGCGGCGCACCAACCTCGCAGCCCGTGTTCGTCGAAATCCTCACCAAGGAGACGCAGCCGACGACCGCCGGGGGCACGGCTACGAATCAGGCCGTCGACCTCTACAACAACCGCGGCTACATGGTGACCATTGCGTCGACCAGCTACCAGCAGTTCTTCGTGCCGTTCGGCGGCTTGATTCCCCGCTCGCTGCCGGCTGCTGGTTCGGGCGGCAACGCCTGCCCGGCGGGCAGTGCCCCCAAGTGCCAGGCGCCGAAATTCGTTGCGGCAAACGCGCTGGCGATCCAGTTCTCCTGGTACGGGCCGATGGACACGCCAGGATTCCTCACGCCGAGCCCGGTCGGCAGCTACAACGTCCTCGTCGACGACGTGGCGTTCTATCATCGCTCGGCGCTGCCGTCGGGCATGAGCGACATGCCGGCGCTTCCGAACAGCGGCGGTATGCACCCGCTCTCAGAGGCGGGCTCGCTCAACAGCCGGTGCACCAAGCCGACCGGCGCCAACGGCAAGCTGCTCGCACTCGCCTACGACAACTGGAAGAAGCGGTTCGTCGTCACCGATAGCGGCGGCTTCAAGGTCATCCGCCCCGAGAACGGCAACGACACGGTGTCCGAAGGCATCGCGTACGGCATGATGATCGCCGTCTATTTCGACGATAAGCCGCTGTTCGACGGTCTGTACACCTACTGGAAGGCGAAGCAATTCAACAGCACGGGCCTCATGACCTGGTGCATTCCGGCTGGCAGCGGCAGCTGCTCCGCTTCCGGCGGCACGGCAACGGACGCCGACGAAGATGCGGCGTTCGCAATGCTGATGGCTTCAAAGCAATGGCCGAGCGGCGGTTACAGCGGCACAGCCACTACGCTGATCAACGCCGTCATGTCCACGGACATGTCCGGGAGCTACATCAAGGCGGGCAGCAACTACTCTGCCAGCCAGATCACCAACCCCTCGTACTTCGCGCCGGCGTTCTATCGGGTCTTCGGCTCTTCGTGGAACAGCCTCGCGAGCAACTCGTACACGCTGCTCAACGCGGCCCTGCAGGGCCGGAGCAACGGTTTGGTCGCGGCCTGGTGCACGGGCGGAACGTGCAGCGGACCGGCGTCCAACGGCGGCGCGGATGACATGCGATACCAGTACGACTCGCACCGGATCCCGTGGCGCATCGGCCTCGACTACTGCTGGAACGGCACGCCGGAGGCGAAGACCTACCTCGACAAGATCTCCGGGTTCTTCGCTGGCAAGGCGTCGACCGGCGTCGGACGCGTTTTCGACATCTATGAGATCGTGCAGGGCATGGAGACGAGCAACGCCGCGGTGAACTCCGGCTCGGCCATCGGCACGGCGGCCGCCGGCGCCATGGGCTCCTCGCAAGCGGCGTTCGTGAATGACGGGTTCCAGCTGGTGCTCGACCTCCTGAACCGCGGCGAGATCGGCGATCGGCTCGCGGCGTCGATGAACGTCAAGAGCGGGTACTCGTACTTCAACGCCACCGTCGGTCTGCTGATGCTGTTGACGATGACCGGCAACTTCGTGGCCTGGTAACGGAGGGCACCGCATGCGATCGGAACTCGTCGCGGCCGTTGCCGCTCTGGCGATCGTCGGCTGCAAGTCCAGCACGGGGGTCGCGCCCACCGACGGCCCGCCCGCCGACCACGCGTCCCCCGACACCGGTGGTGACACCGGGATGGTCGCGAACTGTCCGGCGGCCGAGGACCTGATCTCGAACTTCGAGACGGACAACGCCCTGGCGCCGGTCGATGGCCGCCAGGGCGGCTGGTACACGTACGGCGACATGCTGGGCCACTTCGTGACCGGCGGGGCGAACGGCTTCAATATCGAC
>DATMZL010001299.1:0-4478 GCA_035607075.1 Polyangia bacterium | reverse complement strand
CGTGGCCGCCCTCGGCTCGGCGAGCGGCGCGGTCGGGAAGGACATCGGTGTCGCGTTCATCGGCCGCGCGGGCGGCGTCGTCCAGGTGTGCCTGGCGCGCCTCTGCGAATCCAGCCTCTCGCTTTCAGCCAACGCCGTGATGGTCGGAGCGCTGCTGATGGTGAACGGCGCGGGCGGCATCTTCCGCGTGAGCAATCACGTGTCGTTGCTTGCCGAGCTGGCGACCATGGTGCCTGTCGGCACGCAGGGCGGGCAGTTCAACGGCGCGCTACTCGGCGGCGGCCTCCGCTTGCACTACAACCACTGGGGCTTCGACTTCAGCCTCCTGCACTTGCTCGACACCAGCGACGACGTCGCGACGGTCCCGTTCTTCGCGATGACCTGGCGGCCTTAATGATGGGAACCCTGGGAGGGTTCCCATCCCCTCCCGCGACGAGCTCCGCGCGGCGAAGCCGCGCTACGCTCGACGCGATCGCGCCGCTACAACCACAACCACCCGGCGCGCTGATAGCCGAGCGAGACGATCCACGCGTCGCCGCGCGATTCGTGGTCCAGCGGGAAGATCAGCCCCAGGTGGAATTGATCCTCGCCGGGCGATCGCACGCTGATCGCGGCGGTGTGAAACAGGTGGTTCGTGAGCCCGCTGGGAACGGCTGTGCCGTTGAAGGCGACCAGGTTCACCAGCTCGAACCCGAAGTCGACGCCGGACAGGCGCGCGCAAACCGCGACGTTTGCACGGCCGAAGACGCTGGTCGCGTTGTCGGCGATGCTGGCCTTGTTGAGCACGAAATCGAAGCCGACGTCCGCGCGCAGGAAGATCACGTCCCACCGCTGGACCGTCGAGCCCGAAAGCCGCAGCGTCGTGTAGCTGGGACCGGTGAGGACGAAGTCGGTGAGCCGTTCGAACCGGCTCTCCGCGTTGGCGCCCGCCCGCGCCAGGCTCTCGGAGCCGGTCGGCAGCGCGATTCCGCCGCGGATGATCAACTCGGAGCTTCGGTTGGGCAGAAAGAAGCCGCCCAGCTCCAGATTGCCGAGGGCGCTGGCGTCGTCGGCGCCGAAGTCGAACCGGTGCACCATCGGCAGCTGCCCGTAGAGGCCGCCCGCGCGGTTCGGGAGGATGAACTGTCCGTACGGTTCGACGCGCACGATGAACGCGTCGCTGAGGGCCACGTCGTCGATCTTGTGCCAGCCGCCCTGAACCCCCAGCCGCATGCTGGCGTCCACGCGATCCAGCGTCATGAAGCCGGGCAACGGCTCCTCGTAGGCGGGACGCGGCGCTGCGGTCGCGTCGCCGGGTTGGAACTGGGGCGGTGGTTCGTACCCGGGCGGAGGCGCGATGAACGAAGGAGGAGGCGCTTCGGGTTCCTGCAGCCGCTCTTCCTTTGGCGCTGGCTTGGATGCTTTTCGCGCCCAGGCGCGCTCCGCCGTCATCCCGGTCCACACGAAGGCGCAGGCGATCAGGGCCACGCCGCGCAGGGGGCGCCTCGACATGGGCGGAGAGTACGTCGGGGCCCGGAGGCAAGCAATGTTTCCGCCGGCGGAGCGACTAACCGCGCGCGGACGTGATCAGCTTGTAGACGTCGCGGCGCGGCCGCCCGGTCATCTCGGCGAGCGCGCGCGCGGCGTCGCGGGTCGATTGTCCCTCGGCGATCAGGTGCTTCGCCCGCGCCACCAGCTCGTCGTCGTCGACGTCCTCCGCGGCGGCCGCTTCGTCGGCGCCCGCGATCACCAGCGTCACCTCGCCGAGCGGCCGCTGCGTCGCGTACCGCTCGGCCAGCGCGCCGAGGCCGTCGCGCACGATCTCCTCGTGCGGCTTGGTCAGCTCGCGCGCGACACACGCCCGCCGCCCGCCGCCCAGCGCCGCCGTGAGATCGGCCAGCGTCGCGCCTACCCGCAGCGGCGATTCGTAAAGCACCAGCGTGTAGGGGAGGGCGCGCACGCTGTCGAACAGGCGCCGGCGCGGTCCCGGCTTGCGCGGCGGGAATCCGAGGAACAAGAACCGGTCTGTCGGCAGGCCCGCGGCGACCAGCGCCGCGAGCAGCGCGGAGGGCCCCGGAACGGGCACCACGCGCGCGCCGGCTTCGATCGCCGCCGCCACGATCCGGAAGCCGGGGTCCGACACGAGCGGCGTGCCCGCCTCCGAGATCAGGGCGACGCGCGCGCCCTGCGCGAGCAGCCCGGCGACCTCCGCCGCGCGCGCGCCCTCGTTGGCGTCGAAGCAAGACAGGATCCGCGGCGTCTTCGCGATGCCGCCGGCGAGCAGCAACTGGCGCGCGCTTCGCGTGTCCTCGGCGACGATCACGTCCGCGTCACGCAGCACCGCCAGCGCGCGCGGCGAAAGGTCCGCGGCATTTCCCAGCGACGTCGCGACGACCGTCAGCGTGCCGGTCCCGGCATCCGCCTTCACTTATCGCTGTCCGTGGCGCTGTCCTTGGGCGGGTCGCCGAGCGAATCGCCGAGCTCGGTCTCTAGGAACGACCGGAGCTTCTTCTTCAGGCGCTCCTCGATCTGACGCGCGCGTTCCCGGCTGACGCCGTGGTCGGCGCCGATCTGCTCCAGGGTCGCGGGCTTGTCGGCCAGCAGCCGCCGTTGAAAGATGTGCAGCTCGCGATCGATCAGCCCGGCGCCGAACGTCTCCAGCTTCGATCGCAGTAGTTCCTGGAACTCGCCGTTCTCGACCTGCAGATCGGGGCGTGCGGCCGGGCCCGCCTGGACCAGGTCGACTTGCGTGCGGCCCAGCGAGCCGTCCTCGCCGCGCACAGGCGCGTCGAGCGACGTCTCCGAGGCGGCGAGCCGGCGCTCCATCTCCACGACATCGCCCTCGCTGACGTCGAGCGCCGCCGCCAGCCGCCGGCTGTCGGTCTCGATGCCCATCTTCTCCATGCGCTCACGTTCGCGCCTGAGGTTGAAGAACAGCCGGCGCTGCGCCTGCGTGGTGCCAATCCTCACCATGCGCCAGTTCGCAAGGATGAACTTCAGGATGTACGCCCGGATCCACCAGGCGGCGTACGTCGACAGCTTCACGCCGCGGAATGGGTCGTAGCGCTGCACCGCCTGGATGAGGCCCACGTTACCTTCCTGGATCAGGTCCAGCAGGTTGCGATGCGCGCGTCGATACTCCTGCGCGATCTTGACGACCAGCCGCAGGTTCGCCGTGATGAGCTTGCGCGCCGCCGACGGTTCCTGCGTCTTCGCGTAGTGCGCGGCCAACTCATGCTCTTCTTCGCGCGAGAGCACCGGATGGTTTCGAAGCGAATGCATGTACGCGCTGAGGCTGGAGACCTCACCACCGCCCTTGATGGTGCGGCGAGCGCCGCTGTCGATCAGCTCGACGACGGCAGATCCCGACGGTATTTCCTCCGGCGCGGCTTGCGCCGTTCGGGATTCTCCCGCATGTAGGGAGGCGAGTACGCGCCGCCTCCCGGTCATCCCGGTCATGGCGAATCGCCAGTATAACCCGCGTGGGGAGATAATCGTGCAGCACGACGAGCACACCGGTATCATTGTTCATCCATGGATCTCATCGATGGTCCATCCTCCGATCGTTCCACATCACCTTCCTCTCCCCCACCTCCGGAGTCCCGCATGCGGCGGCTGAGCAAGATCGTCGTTTTCTTCGCCGCGTGCAGCGCGGCAACAGTCATCACGGTTTTCCGGCAGAACGACGGCATTCGCGTCGGTGCTGACAACCAGTTGCGGGCCGCGACACGCCCGACGACGGGGAAATACGACCTCGGACAGCTGCCGATCTTCTCGAAGACCTTGTTCTACGTGCGCGAGAATTACTTCGACAAGAATCGGCTAGATCCAAAACGGATGCTCGTCGGTGCGCTGGACTTCGTGCAGCGCGACGTCCCCGAGATCCTGATCGATCGGTGGCCGGAGCACGATCCCAAGCAGGTCACGGTCAAGGTCAACGGTCAGCAGCGCAGCTTCTCGATCGAGCGCGTGGACGCGCCGTGGAGCCTGCGCACGAAGCTGCAGGAGATCTTCCAGTTCGTGCAGCCCAACCTGCAACCGGTTCCAGACAAGGAAGAGTCGCGGCGCCTCGTCGAGATCGAGATGGCGGCGACGAACGGCATGCTCTACACGCTCGACCCGCACTCGGTGCTGCTGGATGTTGAGACGTACAAGGACATGCGCACGCAGACGCAGGGCAAGTTCGGCGGTCTCGGCATCGTCATCGAGATGGACAAGAAGAACCGCATCACGGTCAAGCGGCCGATGCCCGACACGCCGGCCATCCGCGTCGGCATCAAGGCCAAGGACCACATCGTCCGCATCAACAACGAATCGACGATGAACATGACGTTGAACGAGGCGGTCGAGCGGCTGCGCGGCGACGTCGACACCAACGTCGACGTCTACGTCGAACGCGACACAACGCCGGGCGTGAAGAAGTTCACGATCACGCGCGCGTTCATCCGCCCACCGGCTATCGACCCGCCGGCGCGCGTTCTGGCGGTCCCGGCGGGGCC
>DATMZL010000416.1:0-8929 GCA_035607075.1 Polyangia bacterium | reverse complement strand
CTCGCGACGGAGGACGGCCTGTGCACGATCCGCGAGCTGGTCCCGGGCAGCCCGGCCGCATTGAGCGGAGCGCTCAAACCGGGGGACCACATCGTTGCGGTCGCGCAGGACGGACAGGCGGCGGTCGACGTCAGCAGCATGCCGCTCACCCGCATCGTCGAGCTGATTCGCGGGCCGAGAGGCTCAATCGTCACGCTGACCGTCGTGCCGGCCGCCGGCGCGCGGAAGACCGTTCGCCTCACCCGGGCCGAGGTGAAGCTGGAAGACCAGCAGGCGAAGGCGCGGATCGTCGACCTGCCGCGCCCGGGCGCCGCGCCGCTGCGCCTCGGCGTGATCGACCTGCAATCCTTCTATGCCGGCAGGGACGACGGCAAGGATCGAAGCGCGCACGGCGCCACCGCCGACGTCGCGCGCCTGCTCACGAAGTTGCAGGCAGAGAAAGTTCGGGGCGTGGTGCTGGACCTGAGGCGCAACGGCGGAGGCTCGCTGCAGGAGGCGGTCGACCTGACGTCGCTGTTCATCGGCGGCGGGCCTGTCGTGCAAACCCGAGACGCGAAGGGCGCCGTCGAGGTCGAGGCCGACAAGCACGCGAAGGCGATCTACACGGGGCCGCTCGTCGTCCTCACGAGCCGGTTCAGCGCCTCCGCCTCCGAGATCGTCGCCGGCGCGCTACAGGACTACGGTCGCGCGATCGTGATCGGCGATCCCGCGACGTTCGGAAAGGGGACCGTGCAGACCATCGTGCCGCTCGCGGCGGTCATGGACCAGGCGGGCATCGGCCACGCGTTCGACCCGGGCGCGTTGAAGGTCACCGTCAGCAAGTTTTACCGGCCGAGCGGAGCTTCGACCGAGCTGCGCGGCGTGGCGTCCGACATCGTCATCGCTGCGGCGAGCGGCCTCTTGCCGGTGGGCGAAGACAAGCTCGACGATCCGTTGCCGTGGGACACGATCGCGGCGGCGCCGTTCAAACCGTTCGGCCAGGTCGCGCCGCACCTGCCTGCGCTGCGCGACGCCTCGACCCGGCGGGTCGCCGCCGATCCTGCCTTCGATGATCTGCGCAAGCAGCTCACGCGCCTCAAGTCGCGCCTCGACGACAAGTCGGTCTCACTCAACGAGGCCGAGCGCCGGCGGGAGCAGGCCGAGGACAAGACGCTCGCAAAAGCGACCGCCGCCAAAGCCGAGACGGTGGAGTCCGGCATCCCGGCGTACGAGATAACCGTCAAGGCCGCCGGCGTGCCGGGCCTGCCGCCACGCCTCACGGGTTTGGCGACGCCGCCGCCCGCAGCCGCGGCCGCCAAGTCTGGCGCAAAGGAGGAGTCCGAGTCCGCTGGCGCGCGCGCTGCCGATAACCTCGTCCTCGACGAGTCCCTGCGCATCCTGGCGGACTACGTCGGTCTGCTCTCGGCGACGCCGAGCCGCGCGACGGGATCCTAGCGGTCGTAGCGATCGAGGTTCATCACCTTGGTCCAGGCGGACACGAAGTCGCGCACGAACTTCGCGTTGGCGTCGTCGCAGGCGTAGACCTCGGCCAGCGCGCGGAGCTGGGCGTGGGCGCCGAAGACCAGATCGGCGGCGGTCGCCGTCCAGCGCGGTTGGCCTGTCTTGCGATCGGTTCCCTCGTAGACGTTCTTCGCCGAAGCCGACGGCCGCCAGGCGGTGCCGGCGTCGAGCAGGTTGACGAAGAAGTCGTTCGTCAGCGTCCCGGGACGATCGGTGAAGACGCCGTGCTTCGACGGACCGTGGTTTGCGCCGAGCGCCCGCAGGCCGCCGACGAGCACGGTCATCTCGGGGGCGGTCAGTCGGAGGAGATTGGCGCGGTCGAGCAGCCGCGTCTCCGGCGACAGCGGATCGTCTGCGCGCAGATAGTTGCGGAAGCCGTCACCGTGGGGCTCGAGCACGTCGAACGTGTTCACGTCGGTCTGCTCTTGCGATGCGTCCGTTCGCCCCGGCGAGAACGGGACGGCGACCGGATGTCCCGCCTTGCGGGCCGCCTCCTCGACCGCGGCGGATCCGCCGAGGACGATCAGGTCGGCGAGGGAGACCTTCTTCTTGCCGCCGGACTTGTTGAACTCCGCCTGAATTTTTTCGAGCGCCGCGATCACCTTTTGCAGCCGCGCGGGTTCGTTGGACGCCCAGCTCTTCTGAGGTTCGAGACGGATCCGCGCGCCGTTGGCGCCGCCGCGCTTGTCGGTTCGGCGGAAGCAGGCGGCCGCGTTCCAGGCGGTGGACACGAGGTCTGCGATCGATACCCCCGCGTCGAGGATCCGCCGCTTCAGGCTCGCCACCTCTGCATCGCCGACCAGCTCGTGATCGATCGCGGGGACGGGGTCCTGCCAGCGTTGCGGCGCCGGCACCCAGGGTCCGAGATAACGCGCGCGCGGTCCCATGTCGCGGTGAAGCAGCTTGAACCAGGCCCGCCCAAAAACATCGGCGAGCTCGCCTGGTTTCTCGTAGAAGCGCTTCGCGATCGGCGCGTAGATCGGATCCATCTTCAGCGCGACGTCCGACGTCAGCATCATCGGCGCGTGCCGCTTCTTCGGATCGTGCGCGTCCGGCACGGTGCCCGCCGCTTCGGGATTCTTCGGCGTCCACTGCTTCGCGCCCGCCGGGCTCGTGGTCAGCTCCCACTCGTACTTGAAGAGGTTCTCGAGGAACCCGTTGTCCCACTTCGTCGGATTGTTCGTCCACGCGCCCTCGAGCCCGCTCGTGATGGTGTGCGGTCCCTTGCCGGTGCCGAAGCTGTTCTTCCAGCCGAGCCCCTGCGCTTCGATCGCGGCGCCCTCCGGCTCGGGACCCACGTGCTTGGCGGCCGGCGCCGCGCCGTGCGTCTTGCCGAAGGTGTGGCCGCCGACGATCAGCGCCACGGTCTCCTCGTCGTTCATGGCCATGCGGGCGAACGTCTCTCGGATGTCGCGCGCGGACGCGAGCGGATCGGGTTTGCCCCCGGGCCCTTCGGGATTGACATAAATGAGGCCCATCTGGACGGCGCCGAACGGCTTCGCCAGCTGGCGGTCACCGCTGTACCGCTCGTCGCCGAGCCACGTGTCCTCCGGACCCCAGAAGACGTCTTCAGGTTCCCAGACGTCCGGCCGACCGAAGCCGAAACCGAACGTCTTGAACCCCATCGAATCGATCGCCACGTTCCCCGCGAACACAAGCAGATCCGACCAGGAGATCTTGCGGCCGTACTTCTTCTTGATGGGCCAGAGCAGCCGTCGCGCCTTGTCGAGGTTCGCGTTGTCGGGCCAGCTGCCGAGGGGCGCGAATCTCTGCTGCCCTTCGCCGCCGCCGCCGCGCCCGTCGGCGATCCGGTACGTGCCGGCCGCGTGCCAGGACATGCGGATGAAGAGCGGCCCGTAGTGGCCATAGTCGGCGGGCCACCAGTCCTGCGATTTGGTCATGAGGTCGACCATGTCGCGCTTCAGCGCCTCGAAATCGAGCGTCTTCAACTCGTCGGCGTAGTCGAAGTCCGCCTCCATCGGCGTGGAAAGCGGCGAGCGCTGGTGCAGCACCGAGAGATCGAGCTGGTTCGGCCACCAGTCCTTGTTCGTCTGCGGCCGCGTGCGCTTGCGCGTGGGCGACGGAATCGCGGGGTTCTCGCTCTCGCTGACACTCCGGGTGTGTTCCTTGTCGGGCACGGCGTCCTCCTCTGCGGCAGGGGCTTCGGCAGCCGCCCGAAAGGCTAAGTCTGCTGGCCCGGCACGCAACGACGTCGCGTCATGAAGTGCGTCAGATCTTTGTCGTCAATGAGCGTCGCCGATCCGCCGATCTCTTCGCATCCATGAAGTTCCTTGGCGTAGTGGGCGGCCTCGCCTTGACGGTGGCCTTTTCCGGTCAAGCGGCGGCGCAGCAAACGTTCCCGTCGGGCTCGCTGATTGTCCCGATGGACATCGACAACCAGGACACCGGCATGCTGCGCGCGTTCGGCCTCGTCTATCGGTTGCTGCTCAACGATGTGCCGGTGGCCTGGTGCATTCAGCCCGGTAAGTCGCTCTACACGGGGGCCACCAAGAATCCGACCACCGCCGCGAATGCGGTCGACTTCAGTGCCGCCGCCAAGGACGTCCGAACCGGCGC
This sequence comes from Polyangia bacterium, assembly GCA_035607075.1. GTDB lineage: Bacteria > Myxococcota_A > Polyangia > Fen-1088 > Fen-1088 > JADGRB01. Next base: position 4,852 of record DATMZL010000416.1, on the reverse strand, counting down.
GACCGTCGGCACGATCGCCTACCGTGGTGGGCCGTTCGTGATCGACGCGGCCTACAAGACGAAGGCGCTGACCGTCGTCACCAGCTTCAACACCGGACAGACGACCATCGTCAACGTTCACGAAGCGACAGCGAGCTTCAACGCGGTCGTGTCACGCACTCTCGTCAACGCGCCCAACATCGGTATCAACGCGGACGGCAACGAAGCGATCGCTTACGGCTACCTGAACGCCGCCGGCATCCCTGATTCGGCCGGCAAGACATGGAGCGGCACCTCGGCCGATGTCATGACACCCGACGAGGTCGCCGGCCCCTCCACGACCGATCACCGCGACGGCAGCCTCTGGGGGCCAACCAGGCTTCCTCACTATTGCCAGCTCATGTCGATGCACTGGAGCGTTTCGCGCGACGCGACCAGCAACGAAGCAATCGCCGAGATGAGCGAGTACCTCCTCAACTTCCCGGTTCACCTGTTCGCCGAGTGCCAGGCGGTCAACCAGCTGGAGGACGCGGCGGCCGGTCACTTCGTCACCATCGACAACGGAACCGGCACGCCGACGAAGTCGGTCGCGTGCGACACGAACACCGTGCCCAATAACGGTCTGTGCGCGAAGAAGCCGACGCCGGTGCTGCCGCTCGAATTCCTCAACTCCGATCTTCCGTTCGCGCAGCTGGACGGTCCCTTCAAGACCGTCGGCGGCAGCGAGCCCGCGTACGGGTTGGCGCCCGGCAGCACCTACTACGATCAAGGAATCGTCATGATCCGCGAGCTGAATGCCGCGGGCGGCGCGAACGGGAAGTCCGATCTCTGGATGACCGGCTTCGCCAACTTCACCGGAGGCGTCTGCACGATCAGCGAATCGGGGGTCAACTGCAGGTCGCGCGGCAAGGTCAGCTACCTCGGCGGTCACCAGTACAGCATCAAGACGCCGGTCTCGACCAACGGCGACAGCCAAGGGACACGCCTGTTCCTGAACTCGCTGTTCGAGGCCGAATGCGTGACCGCTCAGGGCGCCGCGAACGTCGTCGTGACAGCGAGCGCGCCCGCCTTCACGAGCACCCCGATCGTGACGTTCACGCTCGCCTGGACCAACAGCGGTGCGGGCGCCGCGGTGAACGCTCAACTGACGGATACGCTTCCCGCCGGGGTCGCGTTCGTCGCGGCGACCGACGCGGGCGCGTTCTCCGCCGGAAAGGTCGTCTGGAACCTCGGCGATATCGCGCCCGGCGCATCGGGATCGGTCACCGTGACGGTGTCACTGCCGAGCTACGGCAACTACGCGAACGGCGGAACCGTCACTTACAAGGTCGGAAACAACACGAAGACCGGCGCATCGAACACCACCACGACGGTGTACGGCGCCGAGCCGCCGGATGCGGGAACCGATTCGGGAACGCAGCCTGACGGGGGCGCCGGCCTTTGCGCGAACGTGACTTGTCCCGGACCCACGCCGGCCAATCCTTGCAAGGTGGGCGCGTGCGACCCGATGACCGGCAACTGCAACATCGTCAATGCGGCCACCGGTACGCCTTGCGACGACGGCAACGTCTGCACGGTCGGCACCACCTGTTCGGCGGGCGTTTGCGGCGGCGGCGCCGCCATGCAGTGCGCGCAGCCCGCGAATCAATGTCAGACGGCCGCTTGCGTGGTCGGCAGCGGCTGCGTGGTCTCGAACCTCGTCAACGGTGCGGCTTGCTCGACCGGCAACAAGTGCGTGATCGGCGAATCCTGCCTCAGCGGGACTTGCAGCGGCGGCGCCACGCGGGGCTGCTTCGCGTCCACATCGCCGTGTGAAGTTCCGATCTGCAACCCGGCGACCGGATGTGGCTACATGCCGGGCAATGACGGCGCTTCGTGCGACGACGGCGACGTCTGCACGTCGGGAACGACCTGCGGGTCCGGTCTCTGTCAGGGCGGCGCAAGCTGTCCGGTGACGGGGATTTGCCGGGTCGCTGCCTGCGGAACGAATGGTTGTGAGGCCGCCACGTTCGCCGCGGCGGGCACGGATCCGCGGGGCGACTGCCCGGCCATCGGCAACTGCACGCGCAGCTGTGACGGCGCGGGAAGCTGCACGACGTGCTCGTCGACGGGCGGGACTGGAGGTGGAACCGGCGGCACCGGAGGAGCGGGCGGCGCGGCAGGCGGAACCGGTGGCGGCGCGCTCGGTGGAATTGGCGGCGGCGGCGGGACGGCGGGCGACGTTGGAGCGGGCGCCGGCGGAAGCGGCGGCGGCGCGACGGGCGGCAGCGGCACGACCGGCGCCGCCGGGACAGGCGGGACCGTGATCGCCGGGACGGGTGGTGGCGAGCCCGTTTCCGGGGCGGCGGGATCACGCGGTGGCTCGACCGGAACGGGCGGCAGCAGCGTCGGGACAGCAGGCGGAAGCGGCGGCGTCGGCACGGGTACGGGCGGCAGCGGCGGTTCGAACGGTCAGACGTCTGCGTCCTCCGGCGGATGCAGCTGCGATGTCGGATCGGCGCCCCTCGGTGCCATGCCGGCTGGGACCATCTTCGCAACGCTGCTCGCGTTCGGTCTGGCGACGATGCGCCGCCGCAAGCGCGTCGCAGACGGGCACGAACGCGCGGGTTGGTGATCAGAGCGGCCTGGATGCGTCGCTGCGGCCGATGTGGCCGGTGCTGTTCATCACCGACATCAGCAGCGATCCCACGAACCGGTCCGGCGACTGGCAGATGGGGGCGTCCCGCGCTCCTGCCCTCAGCGCGAGTACGTTCGCGCCAGATCGTCCATGGGCGGACAGTCCAGGCCCGCGAGCAATCGCTGCGACCGGGTGGTCGACGGCTTCGGCAAAGAATCGATGTCCGACAGCATTTCGAGGAACGGGTAGAGCGCGCTCGCGCGCAAGGCGCCGCCGCTCAGGCTGGATACGCGCGCCAACCATTCGGACGGCTCGAGCAGCACCACGGGATGCCCGGACGCGCGCAACGTGTCGCTGAGCCGCTCGCTGGTGATCGGCGCCGGATGAATGACGTGAAAGACCGACCCGGGTGACGGCAGGGAGCGCGCCAACCGCAGGATGGCGCGGCACGCATAGTCGACCGGGACCACGACCGTATCGGCCTTCACGCGCGGAACCGCCCCCAGCTCGATGCAGCCCTTCAGGAAGTTGGGCAGGAAATCCGATTCTCGCGCCTCGTCGCCGGGACGGCCGTTCTGCGAGAGGAGCCCGACCCGGTAGATCGCGGCGGGGATGCCGCGCGCCGCCGCGGCGCTGACGAGACGTTCGGACACCCACTTCGACTGCTGGTATCCGGTGCCGAGCGCGGGTAGATCGCCGGTCAGCGGGACTTCGAGCGCCTCGTCTGCGGCGCGGCCCGCGAGGACGCCGATCGTCGAGATATGATGAAAGCGGATCGGCCTGCGGTGGCTGACGAAGCGCAGGACTTCTCGCGTGCCCTCGACGTTCGTCTGGCGAAGGCGTCCGTACGGATACGAAAAGTTCACCCAGGCCCCGACGTGGAAGACGGCGTCGACCTCCTCGGCCAGCGCAGCGAACGCGGCCTCGTCGAGGCCGAAGCGTCGCTCGGACAGGTCGCCGCGCACGGCGCGAAGGCGCGTTCCAAGCTCGCGCATGGCGCGCTCGCGGCCGGCCAGGGCCGCCCGCAGCTTTCGCCGCGCCTCTGCCTGGCTGGTCGCCCGCACAAGGCAGACGACGTCGGCATCACTTTCGCGCAGCAGTTGCTCGACCAGCTCGCCGCCAAGAAATCCGGTCGCGCCCGTGACCAGCACGCGCCGCGGGGGCGCGTCGCCGGGCGGGTCGCCGCGCAGCCGGATCTCCTCGTCCAGGACCAGATCCGCATCGAGGCTGGCGGGACGCTCGACGCTGGAGACGCGTCGTGGACGCGCGATCAGATCGTTGATCGTGCCCGCCAGCGTTCGAACGCTCACGCCGTCGAGCAATCGGGACAGCGGCGTCATGACATCGAAGGTCGTGTCGATCAGGACCTGCAGCTGGATCGCGTTCAGCGAATCGAGCCCGAACGCATCCAGCCGCTGATCGTCGTCGAAGCCGCGCGTCGCGCCGAGCAGAGACACGGCGGTCTTCCGCAGCCACTCGGTGATCGTCGTCAGCCGGTCTTCCGCGGAACCACCAACCACGACGGGGCCGGCCGTCACCGGCGCGTCGCTGGTCGCGGCGCCAAGGACACTCCGCGCCAGCATCGGAAGGCGATCGGCCGCGAACTCCGCGCGACACGCGAAGCGCAGAACCTTACCGTTCGGCGCGCGCGGGATCCCGCCTTGTGACACGAGGCCGATGCCATGGACTTGCACGCCGTGATGGTGCGCGACCGCTGTGCGAACCGCCGACAAGATGTCCGCGAGTGCATCGGCTGACGACGGCGCGATCTCCGCGACCAGGGCGAGCCGCTCTTCCCCGTCGAGCTCCGCGCCGAACGCGGCCACGCCGAGCGGTCGGATCCCGGGGTGCGCCGCCTCGACCGTACGCTCGATGTCGGGTGCGTAGTGATTCTTCCCGCGGATCACGATCAGGTCCTTCGCGCGCCCGGTGATGAACAGCTCGCCTTCGTGCATGAAGCCGAGATCTCCGGTGCGCAAGAACGACCCCGCGCCGTCGGACCTGAGGACCGCGCCGAAGGACTGCGCGGTCAGATCCGGCTTGTCGAGGTAGCCGGCGGTGATCGACGGGCCCTTCACCCAGATCTCGCCGACACGGCCCGCCGGGCTGGGCTGGCGCGTGTCCGGGTCGACGATCTCCAGCCGGAGGTTGGGCAGCGGCATTCCGTTCGACACGAGCACGCGCGCGTGACGCGCGTCGGGCTCTGCCTCTACGACCGCGCCGGTCTCGAGCCCGACGATATCGACCGGGCGCGTG
>DATMZL010001053.1:0-2883 GCA_035607075.1 Polyangia bacterium | reverse complement strand
ATCTTCCAGGGGGCGGCTTTGAGGTTGAGCGTCCTCGGGGCTGCGGCCATTGCCGCCAGTGTACTACTGACTCGGAACCCTCAAAGGGTTCCGTAACCTCCCGCGATGAGCTCCGCGCGGCAAAGCTGCGCTACGCTCGACGCGCCTAGAGCGCCCGTCGGTGCCGTGTGCGAAAATGAGGCCTCCAACCGGGAGCTTTCCACGTGGGAACTCAGCCGCAGCTCACGCCGAACCTCACCGCCCTCCGCGATCATCTGTCGCGCATCGAACGTCCGGATGGCGCGGCGCTGGCCGCGGCGCTCGCCGCGCCGATCACGTTCGACGACGTTCGCGGCTTCGTCCGCTTCGACGACGAGAGCTACGTCCGTGCGCTGATCTACCGCGACGAGCGCCTCGAGTTGCGGCTGCACTGCTGGCGTCCAGGGCAGTCTACGTCGCTGCACGGCCACGGCGCGTCGGCGTGCGCCTTCAAGATCCTGCGTGGAACCGCCACCGAGACGGTGCTGGGCGATCGCGATCGGGTGTGGGCGCCGGGCAGCGTCGTCGTCGAGAACGCGCCGCGCTTTCACCAGGTCATGAACGCCGGGCGGGACCCGCTGCTGACGCTGCACGCGTACAGCCCGCCGCTGGCGATCGACGCGCCCTCGTCGCCGAGCGGCCGCCAGGTGGTGATCGTCGGGGGCGGCTTCGCGGGCGCGGCCGTCGCCTACCACCTCCTGCGCGAGATGGACGGCGATGGGCGCATTCACCTCGTCGAGATGGGACCGTGGCTGGGCCGCGGCATCGCCTACGGCGTCGAGAGCGAGATCTTCCGCCTGAACGTTCCAGCCTCGCGCATGAGCATCGATCCGGAGACGCCCGACGACTTCGTGACGTTCTCGGGCAGCGAGGCGGCGCCGCACGCGTTCCTGGGGCGCGCGCTGTACGCCCGCTACGTCACCGCGCGCCTCGCCGCGCGCGTGAAGAGCAGCGTCGCGAAGCTGCGCATGTGGCGCGACGAAGCGGTCTCGGTCTCGCGGGACGCCGTCATGCTCCGCGGCGGCGCGACGCTGCCCGCAGAGGCGGTCGTGCTCGCGACGGGGATCGTTCCGCGCGTGAAGCATGCCTCCTTCCACCCGCGCGTCGTCGACGCCTGGGACGAGTGCGCGCTCGCGACGCTGCCGATGGAGGGCCGCTTGCTGCTGCTCGGGTCGGGGCTGTCCGCGCTGGACGTGCTCGCGTTCCTCGACGCGCAGGGCTTCGCGGGCGAGGTCACGCTGATCTCGCCGCGCGGGCTGCTCCCGCTCGCGCACGAGCTCGAATTCCAGGGGACGCCGCCGCTCGCGGCCGCGGACGTCGCGCGCGCGCCGAAGGCGCTCCGCCCGCTGGTGCGCTGGGTCCGCCAGACGATCGCGTCGGCGATCGCCGGCGGCTTGCCCTGGCAGCGCGCGGTCGACAGCCTGCGTCCGCACATCGCCGGCCTCTACCGGGCGTTGCCGCACGCGGATCGCGCGAGCTTCGTCCGTCACGTGCGGCCCTACTGGGACGTGTTTCGCCACCGTGCGCCCGCGGACGCGCTGGAGCGTGTCGGCGACTGGGCGCGCGCCGGACGACTGCGCCGGCTCGCGGGCCGCGTGAAGATCGACCGGCGCGGCGACGCCTCGTCGGTGACGGTGACCATCCGCGCGCGCGCGGGCGGCGAGCGCCACGAGCGGTTCGACGCGGTCGTTCGTTGCGTAGGCCCCGCGCTGGACGTGGCCGACGCGGCGACGCCGCTGTTGCAGTCGCTGGTCGACGGCGGTTTAGCGGCGCTCGGCGCGAGCGGCCTCGGCATCGAGACCACCACCGACGGCCGCGTCGTCGACGCGCGCGGCGAGGCCTCGCACCGGATCTTCGGCCTCGGCGCCGTCCGCCGCGCCTGCGACTGGGAGACCACGTCCGTACCCGACATCGCGAAGCACGCCCAGCAGATCGCCCGCGAGATCGCGCGGCGCTCCAGCTAAGAACCCCGTTCGAAGACTTCACTCATCGCGAGCAGTATGGACGAGATCCGCGGGCCGACGTCGCGCGCCGAGCACGAACGCCAGCAGCAGCACGGCGGCGCAGCCGATCAGGTTGAACCACAGGAAGCCGATGCTCGTGCCCAGCCACAGCGCGACGACCAGCAGCTCGGACAGGATCGCGGCGACGAACACAGGCGTCGCGCGGAGGCGGGGCGCGAAGAACGCGGCCAGGAAGATTCCGAGGATCGTGCCGTAGAACAGCGAGCCCAGGATGTTGACGGCCTGGATCAGGTTGTCGACCATCGACGCGCACGCCGCGAACACGACGGCCAGCACGCCCCACGCGCCGGTCGCGAGGCGGGCGACGCGCAGGTAGTGGGCGTCGCTGGCGTCGCGCCGGAAGCTGCGCCGGTAGAAGTCGACGACGGTGCAGCCGCCCAGCGCGGTCAGCTCGCTGGCCGTCGACGACATCGCGGCGCACAGGATCACCGCCAGCAAGAGGCCGATGACGCCGCGGGGGAGGTTCGCCATCACGAACGACAGGAAGATGTAGTCGGCGTCGCCCTTCTCGGCGCGGGGCAGAGCGGCCTGGATCACCGCGCGCGCCCGGCCGCGCACGCGCGCGTCGTCGGCGGCGGCGGCCTGCACGCGCGCGCGGGCGGCGTCGATCGCCGCCGGATCGCCGCCGTCGAGCGCCGCGCTGAAGCCCTGGGCCGCGGCGCGCTTGCGCTCGAACGCCGCGCGGTGCGCGCTCTCGAGATCGCGCAGCTCGGCGGCGTGCGGCGTCTGGTAGGCGCGCTGCAGCTCCGCTTCGTTGAACGACAGGGGCGGCGCGTTGAACTGGTAGAACACGAACACCATCACGCCGACGAAAAGGATCAGCGCCTGCATCGGGACCTTG
>DATMZL010001293.1:0-4780 GCA_035607075.1 Polyangia bacterium | reverse complement strand
TCACCAGCAAGTGCATGGCTGGAGCCGGCTCCAACCCGATCACCGCCTGCGGCGCGCCGATGCCCAGCAACGGCACCATCAGCCCGACCGATCGGACAAAGATCCTCGACTGGATCGCCAACGGCGCGGCTGACTAGTCGAAGCGCGCGTCAGACCGATCGGCCGCCGACGGGCTTGCGGTCGCGGCGCGATACGATGTGATCGACGCGCCTGGCGTCGTGCGGGCTGCCGCTCTCCGGGAGATCGACCGGTTCGGGATACGACTCGGCGATCAGCGCCTCGCTGGAGAGCAGCAGGCCCGCGATCGACGCCGCGTGCTGCAGCGCGAGGCGGACGACCATCGTCGGATCGACGACGCCCGCGTCGATGAGGTTCTCGTACTTGTCGCGGGCGGCGTTGTACCCGAACGCGCCCTTGCGCTGCCGAACACGCGCGACGATCTCGGACGCGTCGCGGCCGGCGTTCACGACGATCTGGCGGCAGGGGACCTCGCAGGCGCGGCGCACGATCGCGACGCCGACCTGCTCGTCCTCGGGAAGATTGCGCGGCGGCTTCGCCAGCACGGCGGCGGCGCGCAGCAGCGCCGTCCCGCCACCCGGCACGATGCCCTCGGCGATCGCCGCGCGCGTCGCGAACAGCGCGTCCTCGATGCGCAGCTTGCGCTCGCGCGCCTCCGCCTCGGTCGTGCCGCCCACGCGAATCAGCGCCGCGCCGCCCACCAGCCGGCGCAGTCGATCCTCGAGCTGCGAATGCCGGAACGTCGAGTTGGTGTCCGCGTAGAGCGCGCGAATCTCCTGCGCGCGCGCCTCCAGCTCGGCCTTGTTGGTCGCGCCGCCGACGATCGTCGTCTTCTCCTGGTCGACGACGATCTTCTTCGCGCGGCCCAGGTCCTCCAGCCGCGCCTCGGCGAGCTTGATCCCCACCTCTTCGCCGATGAGGCGGCCGCCCGTCTGCGCCGCCAGATCGCGGAGGTTCGTCAGGCGCCGCTCGCCGTAGCTGGGCGCCATGATCGCGCAGACCTTCATCGACCCCTTCAGCTTGTTGACGACGAGCAGCGACATCGCCTCGCCGGCCAGCTCGGCGACCACCAGCAACGCGCGGCCGGTCCTCGCCACCTTCTCGAGGATCGGCAGCAAGTCCGAGACGGCCGTGAGCTTTTGCGGACACAGGAGGATGTACGCGTCGTCGAGGCGCGCGACCAGCCGCTCCATGTCGTTGACGAAGTAGGCGGACGAGTAGCCGCACTGGACCTCCGCGCCCTCGGCGACCTCCAGCTTCGTCTCCAGCTCTGTCCCGTCCTCGACGTGAATGATCCCTTCCAGGCCCACCTTGCCGACCGCGTCCGCGATCAGCTTGCCGATCGCGGTTTCGCCGTTCGCGCTGACGGTCGCGACCTTGGCGATGTCGCGGCTGCCCTTCACGGGCTTCGCCATCTTCGCCAGCGCGTCGACGATGCGCGCGACGCCGGCGTCGATGCCGCGCTTGAGCGCCAGCGGGTGATGGCCGGCCGCGACCAGCTTCGTCCCCTCGCTGTGGATCGCGTGCGCGAGCACGGTCGCCGTCGTCGTGCCGTCGCCGGCGGTGTTACCCGTCCGCACCGCGCTCTCGAGCACCAGCTGCGCGCCCATGTTCGCGAACGACTCGGGGAGCTCGATCTCCTCCGCCACCGTGACGCCGTCCTTCGTGACAAGCGGCGTGCGGTGCATCGGACGCTCGAGCAGGATGTTTCGCCCGCGCGGGCCCAGCGTCGGCTTCACGGCGCCCGCGAGAACGCGCGATCCCGCGAGCAGGCGCGCGCGCCCTTCATCGCCGAACAGAAATCGCTTTGCCGCCATCGTGCTCTAGCTGGCCTCGTTCGCGTGAGTTGAAAGCGGCGTCTGCGGCGTGGCTCGGCTCAGGAATCTCCCTCGCGTGTCAGGAATCTGATTGTCGGCGTCGTCGTCGCGCCGCCGGCCCTCGATTATATCGAAGCGCGCGGCATGGCGCTGCGCTTGCTGAAGGCGCATGACCTTCACTTATCGGTACCTGTTTCGTCACCTGATCCTTGGCGCCCTGATCGCCGCCGGCTGCGGGGGCGGCGGCGATACGACGACGAAGTTCGACGCCGGCGCCTCCTGTCCGACAGTCCCGACGTACGCCCAGCTGATGACCGCCACCTTCAGCCCGCGCTGCTCCGGGCGCTGCCACGGCGGCGCGAGCATGCCGCCCGGGCCGACGTCGCCCGCCGGTCCGATCGATCTGTCGTCGTCGTCGACGCGCGCCCAGCTGGTCGATCGCGCTTCGATTCACGGCATGGGCCTGGTCCTGGTCGTCCCCGGCGATCCCAGCGCGAGCTTCCTCATGCGCAAGCTGACCGACAATCTGCCGGCCGATGGGACGCTGGGCCTTCCGATGCCGGAGGGCGAAGCGATCCAGTGGTCGATGATCCCGCAAGCAGAGGTCGACGCGATCAAATGCTGGATCGCCGGCGGCGCGCCCTGACGCCGCGATCTGCGCGTGACCGATTCCTGAGCTACCGCGATCTCCGCGCGCAGCTCTTCGGGGCATGTTACGGCGCTGTCTTGTCGTCGCGAGCTCCGTCGCGCTCGCGGTCTTTGTTGCCGCATGCGGCGGCAGACGTGCAGTCCAATCGCCGACGGGCGGCGCGGGAGGTTCGGCGCAGGTCGGCCGCGGGGGAACGACGGGAGCCGCTGCTGGCGGCGGAGTTACTGCCGGCGGAACCGGCGGTGCGGCGGGAACGACGGCGAGCAACGGAGGCGGAACGGCCAGCGGGATCGCCGGCGATACGGGCGGCGGCGGGATCGCCGGCGATACGGGCGGCAGCGGCGCGGTCGGCGGCGCAGCGGGGACAAGCCGGGGCACAGCGGGAACCGGCAGCGGCGCAGCGGGAACGGGCAGCGGCGGAACCAGCGGCGGCGTGCTCGTCGATTGTCCGGCGGCGCCGCCCAGCGGCAGCTGCACGATCGAAAATCTTTCCTGCGGCTATCCGACCAAGAGCTGCGTCTGCGGGAAGGGCACCTGGACGTGTTACGCCTGCCCGGCGACACGGCCGACGGACCCGAACGAGGGCGTGGACGCACTGACCGATCGCCGCCTCTGGATGACCTGCCAGTACGGCAACGTGACGTGCTCGTACCCGAGCAGCGGCCCCGGAATCACCGATGTCTACGGCGCCAACAAATGGAGCTGCGGTGTCTGTCCGGCCAGTCGACCTGATAGCGGCGCCGCCTGCGGCAACACGACGTTCGAGTGCCGCTATGGCGCGGACACCTGCCTTTGCGAAGGCGCAGCCGGCTGGAAATGCGCGACGCCGTCGTGCGAGACCTCGCGGTCCGCGGTGACCGGCGGCAATCATGCGTGTGCCGAGCCCGGGCACTTCACCTGCCAGTACCCAGCGTTGGATCAGATCTGCGCGTGTGGAACGGTCACCAACGCCCGTCGTTGCACTTGCCCCACGGCGCGGCCCGCAAACGCGAGTCCCTGCATGGCGTACGGCGGCCCCGACGGAACGCTTGCGGATTGCGTTTACGGCGACGCGAAGTGCAGCTGCTCCGGTACGGCCTGGCAGTGTACAGAGGTCTGCCCGATCTCGATGCCGGCGCGCGGCTCCGCGTGCTCGCTGCAGCTGAGCTGCACCTACGGTGCCTTGATCTGCGCGTGCAACGGCGGGACGTGGTCCTGTACCTGACGACGCTCGGCTCAGCCGGGCAGCCGCGCGAGGAACGCGCGCAGCTCGTCTTGCAGCCGCCCCGGCTCGACGCCCCACGCGGCGCCGAGATCGCGCGCCACGTCGACGATTGATCGCTGGCCGTCGATCATCGACAGCACGCCGGTCGTGAACATCGACGTGCGGCCGAGCGCGATCAGCGCCTGCGTGATCGGGATCGGCTCGAGCGGGTTCGCGACCCAGGACGGCAGCGGATTCGGAATCTCGGGCGGCGTCGCCTCGCCGATCTTGCGCGCCGCGAACCGAAACACCAGGTCCGTACGGTGCGAGCCGCTGACGGGCGAATGGAAATAGGGAAGCTGCTGGCGATCGTGTGACGAAAGCTCGAAGGCGCTGGCAGCGACGATCTCCAGCGCCTCCTCGATGCTGTACGCGCGCGACAGCACCGCCTGGAACCGCAGCGGCCCCAGGTTCACCCACAGCCCGCCGGGCCGCAGGACGTGGTTGATCGCGGCGGCGGTCGCGCGCAGATCGACCCGCGCGACATCGATGAACCACGACGTGACGACGGCGTCCAGCGAGCCGGCCGGCACGGGCGCGCGAAGCGCGTCGGCGAACACGAACGTCAGCCCGTCGCGCACCGCGAACGGACGCGTGAGGTGGCGCGCGACGACCGCGGCCTCGTCGGAGTTCGGGTCGAGCGGAAACTCGGGCAGATCGATCGCGTCGCCCGCCAGCAGCTTGTCTGCGACGAGGAACGGTAGCGGGTTCACGTCCAGCGCGAGCGTCTGCGCCGGCGTGCACGTCTGATGTATGTCGACGGCGAGCCGGCCCGCGCCCGCGCCGTAGATCGCCAGCCGCCCGAGACCGGACGGCACCAGCGGTTTGATGAAGTCGAGCGTCTGCGCGCACTCGCGTTCGCCCCACACCCAGTCGCGGAACACGTGCTCGTAGCATTCGAGGATCGCCGGCTGCAGCCCGGGCTCGGGCCGGCTGGGGATCGCCGACGCCGCCAGCTCGTCCGTACCCGCGTCCAGCGGATCGAACAGCGCCGTGACCGCTTCGACCTGCTGGCCGAACCCGCGCGCGATCCGCCGCAGGCGCTCGCGCGTG
>DATMZL010000549.1:0-4882 GCA_035607075.1 Polyangia bacterium | reverse complement strand
CTTCAGCGTCTTCAGCCTGGTCGTCACCTACCTCATACAGCGCCTGCAGCATGTGCTGCCGTTCAACCCGCAGCACCTGGGCGCTGTCGATCCCACCTCTGCGTTCAACACGGCCTCCAGCTTCACGACCAACACCAACTGGCAGGGGTACGCGGGCGAATCGACGATGAGTTACCTGTCCCAGATGGCGGGGCTCGCGTGGCACAACTTCACGTCCGCCGCCGCCGGCATCGGCGTCGCGCTGGCGCTGGGCCGCGGGTTCACCCGCCGCGCTGGCCCCGACGGGGCGAAGACGCTGGGAAACTTCTGGGTCGATCTGATCCGCGGCATCGTCTACGTCTTTCTGCCGCTCAGCATCGTCTTCGGTCTGCTGCTCGTCTGGCAGGGCGCGATCCAGAATCTCGCGCCGTACGCCGACGCGACCACGCTGGAAGGCGCCAAGCAGACGATCGCGCTCGGGCCCGTCGCCTCGCAGGAAGCGATCAAGCAGCTGGGCACCAACGGCGGCGGTTTCTTCAACGCCAACGCCGCCCATCCATTCGAGAACCCGACGCCGTTCACGAACTTCCTGTCGCTGTTCATGATCTTCGCGGTCTCGTCGGCGCTGACCTACACGTACGGGCGGATGGCGCGCGACCAGCGGCACGGCTGGGCGATCTGGGGCGCGATGTCGATCCTGTTCTTCGCGGGCGTCCTCGCCTGCTACCACTTCGAGGCGCAGGCCAATCCGGCGCTGGCCGGCCTGCCCGTCGATCAAGCGCTCGGGAACATGGAGGGCAAAGAGGCGCGCTTCGGCGTCTCCGCCTCGGCGCTGTATGCGACGGTCACCACCGACGCGTCGTGCGGTGCGGTGAACGCGATGCATGACAGCTTCACGCCCCTGGGCGGCCTGGTTCCGCTCGCCAACATCCAGCTCGGCGAGGTGGTGTTCGGCGGCACCGGCACAGGCCTCTACGGGATGCTGGTGTTCGTCGTTCTCACGGTGTTCATCGCCGGTCTGATGGTGGGCCGCACACCCGAGTACCTCGGCAAGAAGATCGAATCGCGCGAGATGAAGCTGGCCATGCTCTACGCTCTGATCTTCCCGCTGCTGATCCTGGGCTTCACCGCCTGGAGCGCGGTGTCGCCGTACGGCGTGTCGTCGCTCAACAACGCGGGGCCGCGTGGGCTCATGGAGATGCTCTACGCGTACACGAGCGGCGCCGGCAACAACGGCTCGGCCTACGCGGGCCTGAACGCCAACACGCCCTGGTACAACGTGTCGCTCGGCATCGACATGCTGGCGGGGCGGTTCCTGATGATCGTGCCGGCACTGGGGATCGCGGGGTCGATGGTCGGCAAGAAGATGGTGCCTCCGAGCGCCGGCACGTTTCCGACCAATGGGGCGACGTTCGCGGTGCTGCTCGTTTCGGTGGTCGTCATCGTCGGTGCGTTGACCTTCTTCCCGGCGGTTTCGCTCGGCAACGTCGTCGAGCACTTCGCCGGCCTCGCCGGAAAGGTGTACTAGCCATGTTTCGTCCCAAGGCCCAGGCGCTGTCCCTCTTCGATCGCGATATCGTCAGGCGCGCGATCGGGGATTCGTTCCGCAAGCTCGTGCCCCAGCACGTCGCGAAGAACCCGGTGATGTTCGTGGTCGAGATCGGCAGCCTGCTGACGACGCTGATCTTCGTCCGCGATCTGTTTCATCGCGCGTCCGCGACGGCCCCGCTCTGGTTCACCGGCGCGGTCTCGCTGTGGCTCTGGTTCACGGTCGTGTTCGCGAACTTCGCGGAGGCGGTCGCGGAGGGGCGGGGCAAGGCGCAGGCGGACACGCTGCGCCGGATGCGCAAGGAGACGATGGCGCGCCGGCTGATCGGCGGTCACGTCAACGGAAAGGAAGAGAGCGTCCCCTCGTCGTCGCTGCGCAAGGGCGACGTCGTGGTGGTGGAGGCCGGGGAACTGATCCCCGGCGACGGCGAGATCATCGAGGGCATCGCCTCGGTCGACGAGTCCGCGATCACGGGCGAGTCGGCTCCGGTCATCCGTGAGAGCGGGGGCGATCGGTCCGCCGTCACGGGTGGCACCAAGGTCCTGTCCGATCGGATCGTCGTCCGCATCGGCGTCGATCCGGGCGAGTCGTTCCTGGACCGGATGATCGGCCTCGTCGAGGGCGCGTCCCGGCAGAAGACGCCCAACGAGATCGCGCTGCACATCCTGCTGGTCGGCCTGACGCTGGTGTTCCTGTTCGCCTGCGTCACGCTGGTGCCGCTCGCGAAGTACTCGGCGATCGCGCTGTCGGCGACGATGATCGTGGCGCTGCTCGTCTGCCTGATCCCGACCACGATCGGCGGCCTGCTGTCGGCGATCGGCATCGCCGGGATGGACCGCCTGCTGCAGAAGAACGTCATCGCCATGAGCGGGCGGGCGGTGGAGGCATCCGGTGACGTCGACACGCTGCTGCTCGACAAGACGGGAACGATCACCCATGGCAACCGCATGGCGACCGAGCTGATCCCGCTCGCCGGGGTGCGGATGGAGGAGGTCGCCGCCGCCGCGCAGTTCGCCAGCCTGGCGGACGAGACGCCGGAGGGGCGATCGATCGTCTCGTTGATCAGCGAGAAGCTGCACACCGGCGCGTCCACCGCGCACGGCGGAACAGTCGTCCCGTTCACCGCCCAGACACGCATGAGCGGCATCGACCTCCCGGGACGTTCGATCCGCAAGGGCGCGGTCGACGCGGTCGCGGCCTACGTGAGCGAGCGGGGCGGGGCGGTGCCCGACGAGCTCAAGGCGATCGCGAACCGGATCGGTGACGGCGGCGGCACGCCGCTGGCCGTGTCGGACGGCGCGCGCGTCCTCGGAATCATTCACCTCAAGGACATCGTGAAGACGGGGATCGCGGAGAGGTTCGCGCGCTTCCGGGCCATGGGGATCAAGACGATCATGATCACCGGCGATAACCCGCGCACCGCCGCTGCGATTGCGAAGGAAGCGGGCGTCGACGATTTTCTCGCCGAGGCGACGCCCGAGACGAAGATGCAGCTCATCAAGGACGAGCAGGCCAAGGGCAAGCTGGTCGCGATGACGGGCGACGGCACCAACGACGCGCCCGCGCTGGCCCAGGCCGACGTCGGCGTGGCGATGAACAGCGGCACGCAGGCGGCGAAAGAGGCCGGCAACATGGTCGATCTCGACTCGAACCCGACGAAGCTTCTCGAGGTCGTCGAGGTCGGCAAGCAGCTCTTGATGACCCGCGGCACGCTGACGACGTTCTCGATCGCCAACGACGTCGCGAAGTATTTCGCGATCCTGCCCGCGCTGTTCATGGGCGTGTTTCCGGAGATCGCGCCGCTCAACATCATGGGCCTCGCGTCGCCGTTCTCCGCGATCCTGTCGGCGGTGATCTTCAACGCGATCATCATCATCCTGCTCATCCCGCTGGCGCTGCGCGGGGTGAAGTACAGGCCGCTGGGCGCGGCGGTGATCCTGCGCCGCTCGCTGCTGATCTACGGCGTGGGCGGAATCATCGCGCCCTTCGTTGGCATCAAGCTTATCGATCTAATCCTGGAAGGCCTTCGCATCGTCTGAAACGAGGAACGTCCCATGCGTCGAGAAGTCATCATTGCGTTGCGTGTCACCCTGGTCACGTTGATCCTGACCGGCCTGCTCTACCCGCTGGCGATGACCGGCATCGCCCAGGTGCTGTTTCACGACACGGCCAACGGAAGCCTCGTCCGCGACGAGAAGGGAACCGTGATCGGCTCGGAGATCATCGGTCAGGTGTTCTCGAACCCCGCCTACCTGCAGGGACGTCCCTCGGCGGCCGGCAACGGCTACGACGCGACGGCGTCGTCCGGATCGAATCTGGGGCCGACGTCGAAGAAGCTCCGCGACCGCGTGGCCGGCGACGTCGAGAAGCTGCGCAAGGACAACCCCGACGCGCCGATGCCGATCCCTGCCGAGCTGGTGACCACCTCGGCCAGCGGGCTCGATCCCGACCTGTCCCCCCGGGCGGCGCTCTGGCAGGTGTCACGCATCGCGCGCGCGCGTCAGGTCGCGCCCGCGCGCATCGCTCAGGTCATCGAGAGCAAGGTGCAGGAACGTGATCTGGGTGTGTTCGGCGAACCACGCGTCAACGTCCTCGCGGTCAACCGCGCGCTCGATTCCCAGTTCGGCAAGGCGGCCCCGCTCACGCCCGCCTCGCCGACCACCGCCGCGGCAAAGTAGAGCCGCCCTGCGAATTGCGCGGCATGCGCGCGCGCGCCCTGCAATCTGCACGATCAACGGCGCGGCAGCGACAGGTGGCGGCGGGCGACGCGGCGGCAACCGTCGTCGCATTCGGAAAACTCCAGCGCCAGGGCCGCCTGCCTACGGCAGAACTCGCGCATCGACCGACCGGGCGCCGGATCGCAGATGGTCTGCAGGTTCTCCATCGTGCGCCGGTAGAGGGCCTGGCGCTGCGCCGCCGGAAGTTCCCGGATCTCGCGACCTTCTCCCGAGGACGACCACCACCAGTAGCCCGCGATGAGCGCGAGCAGGCTTCCCAGCGCGATCGCCGAGAGCAAAGCGCGGCGCGCCGACGCACCGGGGGGCGGCGACGGCAAGGACGAGAAGCCGTTGCGCCCTCCGTTGGAAGCGGTCGCCATTCCGACGCCTTTCAGTGCATCGCGCGCGCCAGCGGCACGAGTCTTGATGGAGTCACATCCAGGGACTTACTGTCCCGCACACCCCGATGTCGGATCAGACCGCCAACCGATTGCGTCCGGAAGACTTCCTGGAGCTGGTCCAGAAAGGAAAGCGCGGCCGGCTCAAGCTGTACATCGGCTTCGCCGCGGGCGTCGGTAAGACCTACCGTATGCTGGAGGAGGCTCACGCGCTGAAGAAGCGCGGCGTCGACGTCGTC
>DATMZL010000830.1:0-6659 GCA_035607075.1 Polyangia bacterium | reverse complement strand
GCACCAGCACGCCGCGCTCGAGCGGCGCGACCTTGTACCTGCGCAGCGCGGACGCGGGCAACGCGTAGCAAAGGCGTTGCAACCAGGGCACGCGGTTCCAGGGCACCAGCGCGGCCACGGTCGGTCCCGTCGAACGCGCGCTCGGCTCGACGCGCAGCGCGAGCGCGAGATCGGGCCGCGCGCTGGGCGCGACCGTCGCCACGCGCGCCTCGGGCGCGCGCACGCGCACGATGTCCTCGATCGCGGCCAGCACCGGCAACGGCGACACCTCGGTGACGCCGCCGGGCGAGAACAGGTGCAGCTTGTCGGCCGGGAAGCTGCCGCGGCACGATCCGAGGTGGATCGGGTGGCGGAAACCGGCGGCGACCGCGACGTTGTCGATGACGGGCACGAACACGTCCAGGCCCGGCGTGCGCAGCAAGAGCCCGTGCATGCGGGCGGGCGGACGGTCGACGCGAAACAACCAGAACGATTCGGCCGCCGCGAATGCGCTGGTGGTCGCGCCCTCGCACAGCGCCGCCGCGGCGCGCAGCCCGCTGCCGCCGGCGTCCGCCATGGCCGCCCGGTGTAGATACGCGGCCAGCATCGGTCCAAGACCGCGTCGCGCCGTCACGTACAGCGGTCCGTCCGGGAGCAGCGCGCCGCTGTCGCGCCGTTCCGCGCGCACCAGCGACAGGCGGAGCAGCAGCTTCGCGAGCGGCAGCTCGCTCTCGATGCGATAGGGAACCATCTGCTCCGTGCCGTGCAGGATCAGATCGCCTGCGGCGTCGCTCAGAATCGCGACGTCGTAGCCCAGCGGCGCGCGCGCGTCCCGGTACTGCACGAACTGCTTTCCGGTGCCCGTGAAGGTCTGCCCGCCCGCGAGCCGCGCGGCATGCGCGACGACGTCCGCGAGCCCGGGCGACCCGACCGGGGTCAGCACGATCGCCTCGCGCGTGCCGGCGCCGCCGCGCGCGTAGACGATCCGCAGCCCGGGCTGGAGATCATCGATGCTCTGCTCGGCCGACAGCAGGCGCAGGAAGGCGACCAGCCGGTCGATGGCCGCGAACCGGATCGCGAGCTGCCGGCCGATGACGACGCCGCGCGCGTCGGCCACCAACCCGGGCAGGTTGAAGCGCGCCTGTCCGAGAACGACACGCTGGAGCATCATTCAAGCTTATCATCATGAGGTGAGCTCCCGACGGCGTACGCTCGATCCCGAGCTGACGATTCTCGGCGGCCGCGACTTCGTCGGCCTGGTCGGCCGCCTCTGCCGCGAACAGAACTGGGAGGCGCTGGCCGCGCTGTTCGGCGCCGTCAGCGCGGGCGAGAAGGAAATGGCTTACGTCTCGCTGACCGATCTCGACACCGCGACGCGCGTGCTGGCGGACGCGATCGCGGCCCTGCCCTCGCGCGAGCGCCCTCGGCCCGGAAAAATCGACGACGACGATGAGATCGACGAGCTGGCCGCCGTCCGCATCGCGGCGGCCGAGGCGCTCACCGCGCGCGGCAGCAAACCGCCGCTCACCGACCTCGAGCGCCGCAGCTTCGGCCGCGCGGCGGCCCTGCTCTCGGCCGCCGGCGACCACCGTCGCGCCGCGCTGGCGTACGAGGAGCTGGGCGACGAGACGAGGGCGGCCAACGCCTGGGGCGCGCTGGGCGACCTCGATCGCATGGAAGCGGCGCTGGCGCGCGACGAGCAACGGTCGACCACCCGCCGCGCTGCCGTCGACGCCGTCCGGCGCTTCGACGCCTTGCTGACCGGAGGTGAGCGCCGGGCCGCGATCGCCGCAGCGGCCGAGTGGGCGAAGGCCGGCGTCGAGGAGGCCGCCTCGCTCGGCCAGCGGGCGGCGCGCGTCGCCGCTGATCTGATCGGCGGCCGCGGAATCAGCGTGCGCGCGACGGCCGGTGCCTGGTGTCGCGTCGCGCTGCTGCCGGCTTGCCTCGGGCGCGATCGCGCCGTCGAGGTCCCGCTGCGCGACCCCGCCGTCTCGCGCCGGCACGCCCTGCTGCGCGCCGGCGCCGACGGGATCACGATCGAGGACGCCGGATCGCGCGGCGGCGTCCGCATCGGCGGCGCGCGCGTCGACGCGCCGCTGCCGCTGCGCGGGTCGGGTGAGATCGGCCTGGGCACCGGCACCACGCTGCGGTTCACCGCCGGCGAACGCGACGTGCTGCTGGAGGGCAGCGGCGGCCTCGACCGGTCCCTGCGCGCGCTGCTCGGCGCGGACAGCGTGCCGCTGGCGCCGCTGTTTCCCGGCGCCGAGAGCGTATCGTTCACGTGGAACGGCGGGGCGCGCCTGGTGCGCAGCCCCGACGTCGCGGTGCGCGTCGGTGGGCATTTCATCGGGCCGGGCTGCGACCTCTTGCATGGCGACGTCATCGAGATCGCGGGGACGACGCCGGTGCGGCTGGAGGTCGAGTGACGCGCGTGCAGCGGCCGCCGCGATCCGAGCGTGCGCTCGAAGAGGCGGATCGGGCGCAACGCAGCGGGGACTTCGCCGGCGCCGCGGTGGCGCTGCGCAATCACCTCGACGATCATCCCGACGATCACCGCAACCGCCTGCGCTTCGCGTCGGTGCTGATCTCGCTGGGCGAGCGCGGGCGCGCGCGCGGCGTGCTCGCGCCGCTGGAGCACGGCGGCGACGACGACAGCATCCGCCGCGAGGCGATCCGCCGGCTCGCCGAGATCGACGAAGCGGAAGGGGCGGTCCTGGCCGCCGCCGAGCGCTGGGAGAAGATCCTCGCCGACGATATCGACGATCCGCAGGCGCGCACGCACCTCGCGCTGCTGCGCCCCACCCGCTCGGACGTCGACATCGATGCCTCGCAGACCCTGGTGTCGCCGGCGGGCGTCGAGGCCCTGCGCTTTCGCCTGCTGCGCGAGCTCGGGCGCGGCGCCACGGCGACCGTCTACCTGGCGCGCGACGAGGCGCTGGATCTGAACGTCGCGCTCAAGGTGCTTCACCCGCAGCTGTCCGGGTCGGGCCGCACCGATTCGCTGCGACGCTTCTTCGCGGACGCGCGCGTCGCCGCCGCCGTCCGCCACCCCGGCGTCGTCGCCATCTACGACGTCGACGAGGCGGCGCGCGCCGTCGCGATGGAGTGGATCGAGGGCGGCACGCTCCGGCAACGCCTGCGCGAGCACCCGGGCGGACTGCCGACGCCCGAGCTGCGCGCCACGGCCCGCACCCTGCTGGGCGCGCTCGCGCACGTGCACGCGGCGGGGATCGTCCACGGCGATCTCAAGCCGTCGAACCTGCTGCTGCGCGCGCCGGGCGACGTCGTGCTGGCTGACTTCGGATCCGCCGGGCTCACGGGTGGACCGCGCGCCGCCGCAGGCGCCGCGGGAACGCCCCTCTACTTCGCGCCCGAACAGTTCCACGGCGCGCCCAGCTCGCCGGCGACCGATCTCTACGCGGTGGGCGCCATCCTCTGGGAGGCGACGACGGGCCGCCCGCTGCGCAGCCACGCCGATCTCATGCGCGGTGGCGCCGAGCGCCCGATGTCCGAAGCGGACCGCGCGGCGATCGAGGCCGCGCGCGGCCCCGGCCTACTTCGGCTCCTCGTTGTCCTCCTTGGGGACGTAGCGACCCGGCGGCAGGGAGTCGCCTTCGCTGTAGAAGTTGATCTGTAGCGCGACGTTGCCGTCGAGCACGAAACCGATCAGCGGGAAGCCCGCCAGCGCGTGCGCTTCGACGACGATGGACGCGTGCTTGGTCGCCTCGAAGTAGAGGCCGCCCCCGCCGCCCGCGATGACGGGTCCCGCGCGCACGGTGTCCTGGATGTCATGCACCTTGTACAGAGGGTCGGCCTGGTTGGTGACGCCAGCGGCCGGCTTGATCACGAAGCGGAAGCCTTCGCCGCCGCCGAGGATCGGCCCACCGAAGAAACGAAGCTGGCGTTGCTGCGTGTAGAGCATCAGCTTGACCAGGCCCGAGAGCGCCCCGCGCGCGACGAAGCGCGCAAACTTCGGGTCCTGCGGGATGTACTGAAGGCGACCTTCCACGGACAGCGCGATGTTGGGCGTCAGCATGAAGCCGACCTCGGGCGCGATGTGGAAGTAGCCCGCCCACGCGCCGCCCGGCTGGAAGCAGTCCGATAGATCGTGGAACCCGCTGCCCTGCCCGCACATCGCCTTCGTCCCCGGCGGAAGCGTCGTCTCGGGCGACCGGTTGACCGCCTCCAGGCCGTCACCCTTGGCGTAACCGAAGCCGCTGCCGCCGCCGATGCCGATCCACCACTTGCGCTTGCCGAACCGGGTGTCGAGGCCGACGTCGCCGCGGTGCGCGCCCAGCGATGACTGCCTGACCGGCCCTTCCTCGGCCTCCAGCGGGTTCTCGACGTCCTCGCCGAGGTTCTCGCTCGTCCGTTTCTTCTTCGCTTCCCGGTAGGCGTCCTCTTCCATGACCAGCAGGAAGTTGGGGCTCTCGAGCTCGCCGTTGCGGACGACGGGCTTGCCGGCGGCGTTGCGGCCTTCGAAGTAGTACTTCACGGACTTCCCCGTGACGGCCTTCTTCGGGATCTTGCCGACGAACCAGCCCTTGGGAGACCGCTTCATCTCGACCTCGGTGTATTCCTCCTTGCCGGGCTCCTGGTACAGGAGGAACACCTTCGCGACCCCGAGCGACGGTTTCACGGCGCAGCGGAGCGTCGCCGGCCTGTCGATGATCGCCTCGTCCTCATTGGGGCAGTCGAGCGCTTCGATCTTGACCGGCAGGTCCTTCTCGGCGGACTCGTCGTCGTCCGACGTCGACGACTTCTCCTCCACCTTCTTCTTCTTCTTCGGCGCCGGCTCCTCTCCGTTCTCGCCGCCGCCTTCCATGACGGGACCGCGCCGCTTCTTCGGCGGCGGCTGCGCTTGCGTCTCGCCGCCGCCCCCGCCGCCGCCTCCCCGCGCCCGCTTGGCTTCGGCGAACGCGTCGTTCACCTCCGACGTCGCGATGCCCTTGGAAAGCTGGATGGCAGGATCGATCTCCAGCGCGCGGCTGAAGCTCTGAATCGCCTTGTCTCGGTTCTTGAACCCGGTGATGTAGACGGCGCCCAGGTGCACGTAGGTCCGGGCCATGACCGGGTGGTTGTCGAGCCCGGCCTTCTTTCCCGCGACCAGCGCGTCGAGCAGCGTCTTCTTGGCGGCGTCCCACTCGAGCGTGTCGTAATCGTCCAGCGCCTTCTTGTTCATCTGAACGAGCTTCTGAATGGCGGCCTCGTCCTGGGCCATTGCCGTTCGTCCTGCGCACAGTGATATTGTCAAAGCTATTGCGAACGTTGTTAATCCGAGCCGGGAACTACGGGTCATCTTGAGTTCTGCCTCATTGCTGGGTGATGAAGAATTCCACGCGCCGGTTCTTTTCCCGCCCCGCATCAGTCTTGTTGGTCTCGATGGGCTGGTCAGGACCGTATCCCTTCGCGTCCATGCGCGCTGACTCGATCCCCAGCCCCACTAGATGTTGCCGCACGGACTCTGCACGGGCCGCGGAAAGCTTCATATTGTGCTTCCGGCTGCCGCGCGAGTCGGTGTGCCCTTCGATGCGGACCGTCATGGTGGGCCGCGATTTCAACACGTTTCCGATCTCGTCGAGCAGTTGGTAGCTGCGCGGCTTGATGGTCGCCTTGTCGAAGTCGAAGAAGATCTTCTGTTTCAGCTCGATCTTCTCGGGCGTCACCTCGATCAGCTTGTACTTCTTCGGACAGCCGTCGTTGTCGGGCGGTCCCGGATCGTTCGGGCACTTGTCGGCCGTATCCGGAACGCCGTCCTTATCGTTGTCCGGATCGGGGCAACCGTCCTTGTCCTCGAAGCCGTCCTTGTCCTCGGGCTCGTTCGGGCACTTGTCATCGACGTCGAGGATTCCGTCGGTGTCGTTGTCCGGATCGGGGCAACCGTCCTCGTCCTCGAACTTGTCCTTGTCCTCGGGCTCGTTCGGGCACTTGTCCTTGAGGTCGGGGATGCCGTCCTTGTCGTTGTCCAGATCCGGACAGCCGTCCTCGTCCTCGAAGCCGTCCTTGTCCTCGGGATCGTCCGGGCACTTGTCGACGTTGTCGAGGATGCCGTCGTGGTCGCGATCGCCCGGCGCCTTGGGCGCGCAGCGCAGCGCCAGGTTGTAGGCCTCGCGCGCGTTGCGATCGGCGATGCGGACGTGATCGCGGGCGCGGAAGTAGTCGCCTTGATCCAGCTCGTGCGCCGCGAACTCGACGTGGGTCTCCGCCAGCGCCAGCTCGCGCGGCGCGCACTTGTAAGCGCCGCGGTCCCGCGCCTCCTTGGCGATCGCGCGCACCTCGCGCACGTTCGACTTCAGCTGCATCCCGGCGCAGCCTGCCGTCAGGCTCGCGAGCGCCAGCAGACATACCGCTGCGAACGCCTTCAGTCTCTCCACGTTCATTCGGGTTGGGACCGTTTGGGGGCGGCGGGCTCTTCGCGCTCGTTCGTCGGCGATACGCGGCTCGACTTGCTCGCGGCCTCGGCTTGCTTGCTCACCGCGATCGCCCGGGCCCGGTTCGCCAGATCTTCGGCCTTCTTTCCATATTCGATCGCGTCCTCGTACTCGGCGTAGCCGCCTTCTTCACGCGCCTTATGCAGATACTCCTCTGCGGCGGTGTACTCGTAGGGCGCGTAGCGATCGGCCTGCGCCAGCTTCGCCGACGAGACCGCCGACGCCGCCCTGTTCCCGACCTGGCTGATG
>DATMZL010000654.1:0-3329 GCA_035607075.1 Polyangia bacterium | reverse complement strand
GATCAGCCCCGCCGCCGTCATCGCGAGCGGCAGCACCAGCCCCCACAGCAGGCAGCAGGCGCTCGCGAACCGCCGCACGATCCCCGGCTGCCCCGGCTGCGGCCGCTCGACGAGCGCGCGGAGCACGCGATCGATCAGCGTGTACGCCAGCCCGAACCCGATGATTGCGCCCAGGATGGCACCGACCGCGCTCGGCCACGCCACCGACGAGAACGCCAGCGAGGCCATGGAGGAGTAAAGACCGAACACCGGGGCGACCGCCGCGAACCAGGTTCGCTTCCACCCGTGACGAAGTCAATCGCTTCGGGAAATGGCGAGGGCGCGATGAGGTGATATGAAACGTAGAGCTTGGTCGAAGGCGTCAAGGTCACCCACCCGGAGAAGGTGCTGTTCCCCGACAGCGGGATCACCAAGGGCGACCTCTGCCTTTACTACGAGGCGATCGCGCCGCTGATGGTGCCGCACGTCGCCGGGCGCCCCGTGACGATGGACCGCTACCCGGCGGGGATCGCCAAGAAGGGGTTCATCCACAAGAACGTCGCGAAGGGATTCCCGGACTGGCTCGCGCGCGTGGAGGTCGAGAAGCGCGACGAGAAGGACTTTGGGACCGTCAACTACCCGCTCGCGAACGACACGCGATCGCTGGTGTGGATGGCGAACCAGAATTCGATCACGCCGCACGTCTGGTGCTCGCGCGTGCCGCACCTCTACCAGCCGGACCTGTGCGTGTTCGATCTGGATCCGCCCGGCGACGATCCGAAGCCGCTGCGGGCGGCGGCGCTCGCGTTGCGCGAGCTGCTCGACGCGCTGGAGTTGCCGTCGTTCGTGAAGACGTCAGGCTCGAAGGGCTTTCACATCGTCGTCCCGCTGGATGCCGAGACCGACTTCGAGACGTCGCGGCGCTTCGCGCACGGCGCGGGCGCGGTTCTGGTCAAGCGGCAGCCGCAGCTCCTGACCCAGGAGTTCATCAAGGCCGATCGCGCGGGCCGCATCCTGATGGACACGGGGCGCAACGGCCCGGGCGCGACGTTCGCCGCCGTCTACGCGGTGCGGGCCAAGCCGGGCGCGCCGGTCTCCGCGCCTTGCACCTGGGACGAGATTGAACGCGAGGCGGTCGGGCCGCGCACCTTCACGCTGCGGACGATCTCCGACCGCATCACCGAGGTCGGCGATCTCTGGAAGGACCTGGAGAGCAAGCGTTGCTCGCTGCGCGAGCCGCTCGCGGCGCTGGACCGGCTGCTCACCGAGACGGACTGGAAAGAGTCGAACGCCGCTCTCACACGCCGGCCTACATCGCGCAAGGAACCAAAGAAACGCTAGAGCGCGGGCCGGTGAGACGACCCGCTCTGCGTCCCATGTGACAGCGCCACGCGGGCGCACGCGCGGCCGCCCGACCGCACGTTTTTCGCGCGCTGCGCTGCGGGCATGGCGCTTGCCATATCGGTCGCGCCATGAACAAGCCAAACGGACACGTCACTGGACCACATCGTCTCACCACGCTCGCTCCCCTCGTCGCCATCCTCGCCGCCGGAGCCGCCGCCTGTAACGGCGCCGTCGAAACCGACGACGGCACAGAGACGACGCAGGCCGAGCTTCGGGCGCGCGTGCCGAACGACGAGCCACCCTTCGCCGACTGCATCGCCGCCGCCGCCGGCACGCTGACAGCGAGCACGTCGACCCCGCGGGTGGGCGACAGCGTGACGCTGATCTGGAACGTGACGGCTGGTTGCTCGGGCCTGCAGCTGGACGTCAGCGGCATGGCCGTCGGCCGCCAAGGAACGACGACCGTGTGGCCGTATATAAACGTCCTCTACGCGCTGAACGCCAGCATCGCCGGCGCGCGGCGCACGCTGGCGTTCGTCGCGGTCGTCCCCCAGCTCGCGGACGAGATCACAATCCACGGCAGCAACTGGCAGACGCCGTTCCTCGCGGCGCTGCAGCGGCCGAACACGAAGATCAACGTCGACGCGGGCGTCGACATGGACCTGAGCGCCGTCGGCGACTACGGCGTCGAGATTCAGGCCGGCGTGTCGGTGCTCGGAAACCGATCCTCCACCCGACCGGGCCCGCGCTTCTACACGACCCGGCGGCCGAAGGTCCTGTTCGTGATCGCTGGCGACAGCGTCACCATTCGCGGCGTTCGCATCCAGGGCCCGGACACCGAGTTCGAGACATGCATCGATACGACCGGCCAGACGGGCTTCTTCGTGCCGCCGCCCTGTATCTCGAACGCGACCGGCGTCTACATGGAGGCGGCGGTGAACGTCCTGGTCGAGAACAACGAGATCCTCGGGTGGTCGCAGGCCGGCATCAGGGTCCTCGACATCCAGAACCGGATCGACCGGCTCACGAACGCGCGGTCGGCCGTCATCATTCGCGGCAATTACATCCACAACAACCAGCGCCAGAACGAGAGCGACGGCTACGGCGTCGAGTCGTCGTACGGAGCCTACGCGCTGATCGCGCAGAACGTGTTCGAGCGGAACCGCCACGACATCGAGAGCGACGGCCGGCCCGGGTCGGGCTACTACGCGGAGAGCAACCTCGTGCTCGCCGATAACGGGCAGACGACCTGGGTCGGATTCGAGGCGCACACGCACACGTTCGACGTTCACGGGACCGACAACTGCGGGCCGCGACTGAGCAACAACATCTGGAACTGCGGCGACGGCGGCGAGTACTACGAGATCGCCAATAACACCTTCCTCTACACCGAGGACCAGGACGTGAAGGTTCGTGGTCTCCCGGCCGTTCGCGTCGACGTGATCTCGAACGCGTTCCGGCACCAGTACGAGTCGGACGCGATCCAATCGACGATGGGCGGCGTCTACTCGGCGGGCAACCGCCTCGGCATGAACGTCGCGCCGGCGTACGGCGCGTGCGACTTCGACGGCGACGGCGTCACCGACACGTTCTGGGCGACGGGCGAGACCTGGTGGTTCTCCAGCGGCGGCACCGGCACGTGGACCTATCTGAACACGTCGAAGTTGACGCTCGATGAGGTCACGCTGAGCGACGCCAACCACGACAACACCTGCGACGTCCTGGCTGGCGGCTTCGTCTACAGCGGCGGCAAGACGCCGCTCTGACTCGGTTGCCGAAAACGCAACCGCGCGGCGACGAGCGTCGCCACGGTGGCAGTCACGGCGTGTTATCGATCGAGGCGCGCCTGGATCGCCGGACATCACGCCGATTCTGTCGGCTGGCACCGCCGTTGCTGCTTACGCCGCGCGGGAGGCGGAGATGGATTTCGTACGTCGGTTCCTTTGGATCATCGATCTGGTCGGGGTAACGGTTTGCGCGGCTTTGGCAGGGCATGCCACGGCGAC
>DATMZL010001316.1:0-2470 GCA_035607075.1 Polyangia bacterium | reverse complement strand
GCTCTGGGCGATCGCCGTATCACGCGTACGCGAGCCGATTCCCCGTGCAACCCGGCACCTGCGCCTGCGGCTGCGGGGCGCACGCCTTCATGTCGCAGCAGTAGAGCTTGGCCGGAAAGCCTTCCGCGCCGAGGCCCGATACCGGCGTCTCGTCGCAGGTCATCACGTCGAACGTTTGCTCCGGCCGGTCACGGCCGAAGCACTCGAAGCCGAAGCGATTCGAATCGCAGCCGGGCACGCTGATGTCGGTCTGGCACGAACCGCCGGGTTGCACCAGGGCGGGGACGTAGCAGCAGTAGTAGTTGACCCGCGGGTTGGGCGCCTGCACGGGGGTCGCGCACAGGAAGTAGAAGAAGTCGGCGCGGCTCTCGTTGGCTTTGAAGTCCTCGGCGGCCGGCACGGCGCCGTCCGTGCACGTCCACCCGCTCATCCGGTCGGGCAGCCAGGAGGGCTTCTTGCCCGTGCACTGGCCGTCGGACTGCACGCAGCCCGGGCCGAGCGGCGGCGGCGGGATGGGACGCGACGTGCAGCAATAGTTGATGAGATCGCCCTCGCGCACGCCGTTGCCGCAGTCCACCAGCGGGTTGAGCGCCTCGGGACGATCGGAGCCCCGGCACTGGAAGCCGTTGACGGACTGCTGGATCTGCCCGCGGATCTCACCGCCCGGGAAGTTCGCGGTGTGAACGTCGATGTAGCTCTCCCCGCTCTTCAGCAGCTTCATCTGGTCGGGCGTCACGTTGGCGGTGCCGCTGATGCCGCCCGAGGTCACGCCGTTCGGCGGAACCGTGAGCGTGACGATGGCGGGCGCGTTCTGCCCGAAGCCGGCCGGGCCGTGAATGTCGGCCACCATCGCGCCCGAGCCGAGGTTCGAGAAGGATCCGGTGACGGCGATGCTGCCGGCGCGGTTGTTGAACGCGATCATCGCCGATCCCGTGGCCTGGCTGTTCGTCGGCGGTTCGACCTGGCCGGCTGACAGCAGATTGTTGAACACGTAGACCGGACAGGTCGCGACCGGGTTGTAAGCGCACGTCGTCGTCTGCGCGCTGCAGCAGTAGCCCTGGTTACCGGCGTTGTCCGGCGCGCCCTGCTCGCCGCACACGATACCTTGCGGGATGCCCTCGGTGTAGTACGGGTCCATGTCGGGCCGCGAGCCTTTGGGGCAGGTGTAGCCGACCAGGCCAGTCGCCGCCCTGTCGTCGGGCGTGCTGCCGCAGCCGAGCGCGTTGTTCGTGTCCGGCGTGCACAGCGCGCTCAGCGCGGGCATGAGGTCATCCTTCAAGCATCCGCCGGCGGACAGCGCGCAGAGGGCGGCCGCGGCGACCAGTGACGTTCGTGGCGCGGGGCGCATCAGTTCTTCCACCCGTCGGGGCGCGCTGGCGCCGGCAGCTTGGGGAAGATGCATTCCTTGGGCGGGTCTGCGTTCTTGATCTGGTTGTCGACGTTGACTTCGAAGCCGGCGGGCCTGAAGTTCACGGGGCCCGGACCGAGGGTGATGTTCGCGAACTCCGCCGCGACCGCTTGCTGGCCGAAGTTGTCGATGATGACGTTGTTGAACGTGACGGGTCCGACGGGCAGGGTCTTGTTGAAGCCCTCGACGGTGACCGTCGGCTGTCCGAGCGCGTTGCAGGTGACGTGGCGGACGTTGTTGAACGTGAGCCTCCGGAAGTCGGGAACGTAGTCGCCCGCGAACAACGGGTTGTACGCAGTGCTGATCAGGATCGCGTTGACCATGTCGCGCATGCACACGTCCGTGTAGCTGATCTGGTCGACGAGGCCGCCGCGGCTGGTGTCGGACTTGACGCGGATGCCGTTGAAGTCAGAGGCGTGGGCCTCGTGGCCGACCGCGCGCGAGTCGGCGTCGATCGTGAGGTCCCAGATCTTCACCTTCTGCACGCCCACGTGCTGGACGCCGGCCGTCGACGTGAACAGACCGTAGGTCTCGCTGCCGATCGACATGCCGTGGCCGGTACCGAAGTGCATGTGGGCGATCCGCAGCTCCTCGACCCAGTGGCCGCCCTTGATCGCGATCTGATCGTCGCCGGTGCTGACCGTCGAGCAGGCGATGACACCGCAGTAGGCGATGTTGTTGGCGCCCGGATCGATGCCGTCGGTGTTACGCGCCCAGCTGGGTGTCAGCTGCTCGCCCTTGCTGTTGAACCACTTGGACGGCGTCAACACCGTCACGCCCCAGACGATGAATCCCTTGCCCGGCGTCGTGCAGGTGCCGTCGGTGCCGTCGTTGGGGAACGACGTCAGCTTGACGTGGAACTTGGCGGAGTTGTGCAGCGTGATCTTGTAGAGCAGGAAGCCGGTCGTCGTGTTGACCGTGTTGATCAAAGTCGGGTTCCCGATGCTGCCGTCGATCTCGCGCAGCGCGTACGACATGTTCCACCACGAGTAATCCTTGCCGACGAGCGGCTCGCCGCCCTGGCCGTCGAGGATTCCCTCGCCGATGATCCCCGGGCTGATC
>DATMZL010001068.1:0-3021 GCA_035607075.1 Polyangia bacterium | reverse complement strand
ACCCTCCGCGTCGCTCCCTGACCGGGCCGCAGAAAAATCCTGGGCCACTTTTTGACGCCGGCGCGACTGCGTAATTGGGCGATGTGTGCACGACGGACGTGACGGCGCGGATCGCGCGTCAAATGTCCGCCACCTATCATTTCCGTTAACAAATCGAATAGCGATCCGCCAATGGACTCATTGGTGTCGCTCAACATCAAGCTCGAGCGTCAGGAGCGGATGCGCTCGCTCCTCGACGATCATCAGCACATCGTCGTGCGCACGTTGCGGCGGGCCGGCGTTCCGCACGCCGAGCTCGACGACGAGGTCCAGCGGACGTTCATTGTCGCTGCGGGCCGCCTGCAAGAGGTGAGGCCGGGCGCGGAGCGGAGCTTCCTGCGCCAGGTCGCTCTCAACAGAGCCTTCCACGTGCGCCGCTCCCTTGCCCGTCGGCGCGAGTCTCCGATGGACAAACCGCCGGAGCGGAGCGAGTCAGCCGGGACGCCAGAAGATCTCACCGGACGGAGGCAGATACGGGATCTCCTCGCCGCCGCAGTGGCTGATCTGGATGAACGCATGCGGTCTGTGTTCGTGCTCTACACGCTCGAAGAGATGGGCATGCCCGAGATCGCCCGGGTGCTCCGCCTTCCGCGTGGCACGGTGGCGTCCCGATTGCGACGGGCGCGCGCGCAGATCCGGCACAGCTTGCCCATCATCCAGCTTGCCTGCGAGCTTGGCGTGGACGCGCGGGATCCGCGCGACGAGCCGGTGTTGCTGCGGCGCGAGGACGTCAGCCGGCTCGCGCGTGCTCTGCTCAGGATCGGCACCACGAAGAGGGCCTCGGATTCCCTGCGGGCGAGAACGCTCGCGGCGTGCGGCGCGCGCGCACGCGTGTGAGGTGGCGCTACGGCCGGTGTATGCCCGCCCGCGCGTGACCGGATCCGGCTGATCGCCTCCAGCGCCCATTCTGGCCCCGCCCGAAATCCTCGGGGCGGTCACCCGCGCGCGATCCTGGGCGCAGCGAACGGGGATAGGAGGCGAGGACCCGTGCAAAAGGACGCACATGCCAACACAACTGCTTGGTGAGAATTCTCGGGTTGCGAAGTCGGGCGCGCGTAGGCTCCGGCTCGTCGTCAGCGGGCTCGCGCTGACGACGGCGTTCGCGATCGGCTGCGAGGTCGGACCGGGAGAGGGCAGCGGCACCGGCGGCGCGAACGGAACGGCGGGCACGGGCGGATCGAGTCAGGCGGGCGCCGCGGGCACCATCGGGCAGGGCGGCGCGAACGCCGGCACCAGCGGTCAAGCAGGCACTGGAGGCGGGCAGGCGGGCGCGACGGCAGGCGCCGGCGTCATCACCGGGACAGCCGGCACGACCGGTATGGCCGGCACGACAGGCGTGGCCGGATCCGGAAACGCAGGCGCGGGCGGCACGACGGGTGCGGCCGGCACGGGCGGCGCGGCCGGCGCGGTGGGAACCGGCGGATACAGCGGATCGACCGCGGGGCGTGGCGGTCGCGGCGGCGGAGCGGGTGGCAGCGCGGGCGGCGGCCGAGGCGGCGGGAACGGCGGCGCGATGGCAGGCACGGGCGGCGGCGCCGCGGGCACCGGCGGCTCCGGGACGTCGGGCATGTCCAGCGGCTGCGGCAAGGCGCCCGGCATCGCGAGCAGCATGTACAACAACGGTCAACACATCTCGATCACCGCAGCCAACATGCAGCGCCGGTACATCCTGAACGTGCCGACCAACTACGACAACACGAAGCCGTACAAGCTCATCATTGCGTATCACGAGCTGAACGGAAACGACGACGAGATGTACCGGAACCAGTACTACCATCTGCTTTCGCTCGCGAATAACAGCGCGATCTTCGTGGCGCCCAACGGGCAGCAAAACAACGCGAGCTGCACGCAAGCTTCGGGGTGCGGATGGCCGAACCCGCAAAATACCGACATCGCTCTCGCCGATGCGGTCGTCGCGCAGATCGAGCAGAACTTCTGCGTCGACACCAACCGGATCTTCGCGACCGGCTGGAGCTATGGCGGCAGCATGTCCTACAAGACGGCGTGCGAGCGGCCGCTCGGCGGCGTGGCGAACGGCTTCGTTCGCGCCATCGCGGTCTACTCGGGCGCGCAGCTGAGCGGCACCTGCACGCCCAGCAAGCCCGTCGCGTATTACGCGTCGCACGGAACGGGCGATTCGGTGCTGAACTACAGCCAGGGCGTCGGACTGTTCCAGAACTTCGCGAAGGCCAACGGCTGCACCTATGTCGCGCCTCCCTCGTCCGTGGGCGGCACCCACGTCTGCAACACCTTGATGGGATGCATGACCGGATATCCGACGGAGTTTTGCGCCTTCAACGGCGATCACACGCCCGACCCGCGCGATTCCGGTCAGTCGAACAGCTGGGAGTATCAGAACGTCTGGACCTTCTTCAGCCAGTTCTGACCGGCGGGACCGCCGCTACGGCGGCAACAGCGCGTCGATGATCGCGGTCAGCCACGTGCCCGCGCGCGAGTCGAAGAGATTCATGTTCACCGGGTCTTCCCAGATCGCCCACCCGATGCCCGCGCTCTCGCACTGCTGGCGGACCGTCGTCACCAGCCGGGCGCGCGAGTCCAGCGCGCCGCCGTCCTGCGGTCCCCACTCGCCGTTGTAGACGACGCGCCCCTGGGCTTGCCGGTACGCCGTGATCAGCGCGACCTGCGCCGTGACCGTCGCAGGCCCCGACGGGTTCGTGGCGGCGGGCTTCGTGTTGTAGTCCGTGAACCATTGATTGGCCCAGGACGCGTCCTTGGCGGCCTGGACTGGATTGATCGGCGTCGACGGAGGACCCGGAAAGATCACGCCCGTGGTCAGATAGATCGGACCCATCCAGTCCTGTCCCTGAAACGTGAAGAGCTTCGGCTCGTAGAGGTGGATCGAAGCCATGATGTTCGCGTCGTCGGGAAGCGTCAGCGTCGACAGCTTGGTCGGGTCGGCCCAGAAGACGGAGTCGACGATCAGCAGGCGCCGCGGGTTGCTCGCGCGGATCGCCGCGATCG
>DATMZL010001340.1:0-3096 GCA_035607075.1 Polyangia bacterium | reverse complement strand
CGAGGACGACGACGAGGACGAGGACGGGAACGAGGACGAGAAGAGGAGAGCGAACAGGATGGAGATGGGCATGGGACCGCCCGTTTCGCAACCGAGGTGCCATGGTCAGGTCGTCGCAAACCCGCGCGGCGTACGGGCTTTTAAGCGCGCGAGCGGCGGGCACGTGCCGGGGCGTCGGCACGCCGTAAACCGCCTTTACGCCCGGAGTAGAATGAAAACCGCGCCGTTGAATCTGCTCTGCCCCGCTTGCCACACGCCGCTTCCGGCGGACGCCGACGCGGTGGTGGCCTGTGCAACCTGCGCGGCCGAGGTCGACGTCACGCGCGCGGGTACGATCTCGGGGCGCCCGCGCTTCGTTCCCGAGCTTGACCGCACCGGGACAGACGTCGGCGGCTACCGCATCGAATCCCGACTGGGCGGCGGCGGAATGGGAACCGTCTACCGCGCGACGGCCGATGACGGCACACCGGTCGCCGTGAAGTTCTTGGCGCCCGCGCTGGCCGACAACCCCGACGTCGTCGCGCGTTTCGCTCGCGAGATCGCGACGCTGACCCGCCTGGAGCATCCCGCGATCGTGCGCGTGCTCGCCCACGGAACGCAGGACGGCACGCCGTGGTTCGCGATGGCGCTTGTCGAAGGCAGCGACCTGCGTGCGCGCATCGCGAAGGGCGCGTTGCCGCCGGCCGAGACCGCCGGCGTGTTCGGCCGGTTGTTCGCGGCGCTCGCGCACGCGCACGAGCGCGGCGTCGTCCACCGCGATCTGAAGCCCGCGAACGTGCTGCTGGGCGCCGACGGGGCGCGGCTCGCCGATTTCGGCATCGCGCACCTGGAAGCCGAGCTGTTGACGGGGCCGATGGTGACGCGCCTGACCGAGACGGCCGCCGTGCTCGGCACGTTGCCGTACATGTCGCCGGAGCAACGGCGCGGCGGCGCGGTCGATCGACGGTCCGATCTTTTTTCGGCGGGGGTCATGCTCTACGAGGCAGCGACGGGCATCCTGCCGCAGGGCGCGTTCGCACCGCCCTCGGAGCTGAACCGCGTATACGGGCGCGCATTCGATCGCATCGTGATGCATCTGCTTCAGGCCGATTCGGCGCGGCGGCCGGCGGCGGCTGCGGCAGTCGGGACGACGCTGGCGGCGGCGCTGGCGCCCCGGCGTCGCCGTCCGATCGCGATCGCGGCGTCGATCGGCGTCCTCGTGCTGACGCTGGGCGGCGGCACGCTGGGGCTGCGCGCCATGTTCCGCCAGGGCGGAAATGCTGAGAAGGAAGCCGTCGTGTCGGTCGCGACCGTCGCGAAGGAAACGCCGAAGGCACCGCCAGCGGCTCCCGACAAGCAAGCGCCGGCACCCGCGACCGAGGAGGAGGGACTGACGAAGCTACTCGGGCCGGAGGCCGACGAGAAGCAACGCCCGCGCGGCAAGATCAAGCGGAAGGTGGTCCTGAAGGCGGTCGCAGACGTCAAGAAGCTGCGCGCCGCGGCTACCAAGGCGCCGCGCGCGAAGCCAGCGTCCACGAAGTCGGCCCGCACCGACGGCAAGAAGTCGAAAGTCGAATTCTCGGACGACATGTTCGCTCCCGTCGACGCCGACGGCGGGCCGCCCGCGCCGCTGCCGCCGCGGAAGTAACAGCGCGCGAAACCGTAGAAAAGATCGTTTACGGACTGTCGGGCGTCGGGCACGAGCCCGACGACGCGCGCGCGACGGAATGACTTCGGACCGATGGCACGTCGCTTGCGACGCGCGGGGCGAGCGCCGGCGCGACGTCCGGCGCCGAGGAGATGACGCCATGCTGAAGACCATCATCCGAACGACCGCCTGCCTGGCGATGAGCGCGACGGCGTTCATCGTCATCACGAAGATGGACGCGACCGCCGCCAAGCCGCGGTCGCCGTCCTTGCCGGAAGCCGCCGAACCGAAACCCGCTCCGGGCAAGCCCACCCCGCCCGCTCCGGCCCCGACCGCGCCCAAGCTGACCGTGGCCACGCTGAAGCCGCCGGCCGGCGCAGCGTCGCCCGCGAGACGGCCGCCCATGATCATCACGACCACGCCCACGCCCGCGCCCGCGCAGAAGGAAGGCGAAGCCGCCACGCCGTTGCCCAACTGGAAAGGCAAGCGACTGTCGGTCGCGCGGCGCGAGGCGCGAAAGCTCGGCCTCGACGTCACCGCCGTCGACGAGTCAGGCGAGACGATCCCTTCGGACATGCTGTCCGCCTATCGCGTGCGTCGCCAGCTCGAGCAGATGGGCGCCGCGGTGCGCTTCGTCGCGCGCGAGATCGTCGACACGGTGGACGGCTACTGACACCCGGAACCGTGCCCGTGGATCACGCGATCGGCATCGACCTGTTGACGCGTCCGTTGATGTTCGCGGCGCTCGCGGCGCTCGCCTTCCTTCCGCTGGAGCACGTCGCCGCAGCGCACGCGCAGCGGCGCCGCCGGTTCGCGGCAGATCTCGCGTTCGCGACGGCCGGCCAGGTGCTGGTGCAGATCGGACTGGTGCTGGCGACCGGCCTCGTGCTGGCGCGGTTGGACGGCATCGCGATCGATCGCCCGCTGCTCGCCGGGATCGCTGACCGGCGCGCGCGCTTCGTCGCGGAGGTCGTGGTGGGCCTGCTGCTGTTCGAGCTGGGCGGTTACGCGTATCACCGGCTGGCGCACGCGGTGCCGGCGCTCTGGCGGCTGCACGAGATCCACCATTCGTCCGAGACGATGGACTGGCTGGCGGCGTTCCGGCAGCACCCTCTGGAGGTCGTGCTGCTGACGCTGGCTCAGAACGCGCCGCTCGTGTTGCTCGGCGTGCCGCTGGGCGCGCACGCGACAGTGCTGATCGCGCTGCGGCTGGCGACCGTGTTCGTGCACGCGAACGTTCGCGTTCCGCTGGGCCCGCTGCGGTTCGTCGTCGCGACGCCGCGGTTTCACCATCGCCATCACCAGCGCGGCGGCGCGGTCGCGAACTTCGCGTCGTTCCTGCCCTGCATCGACCTTCTCTTCGGCAGTCACAGCGACGCATCGACCGATCGCTTCGGCGTCGACCGCAAGCTTCCGGACAGCTTCGTCGGTCTGCTGATCGCGCCCGTGCGATCACGTGACCGCTGATG
>DATMZL010001609.1:0-12231 GCA_035607075.1 Polyangia bacterium | reverse complement strand
CGTAGCCCCACGATCGATCGGTGAAGTTCGCCGAGCAAAACAACCCGCCCGGCTTCAGGACCCGGTGAACCTCCGCGACCGTCCGCTGCGCCATCGCGAAGCGGTTGCAGCAGAGAGCGGCGTTGTCGATCACCGCGTCGAACGTCCGGTCGGGCCACGGGAGCTTCACGAAATCGCCCACGCGCGCGTCGACGGCCAGGTTCTCGTCGCCGAGACGCTTCTTCAATCGTTCGATCGCCGTCGGCGAGCCGTCGATGGCGCTGGCCGAAAATCCCTCGCGCGCGACGTACCACGTGTTCGCGCCCGGCCCCGACCCCAGGTCCAGGACCTTCACCGCCTTGCGATCGGGGGCGCGATAGAAGTTGCGCGCGATGCATCGGATGACGTGCTCGGGCGGATACTTCCCCCACTCCTGGGCGCGGAAAACCTCCTCCCAGACGGGGTCGAAGCTGACGTCCTGGCGGTCCATGGCCACGCTTCTACTTGAGGTCCCCCAGCTTGGCAAACCTCGGCAAACCGCGCCAGGCGCGGACGTTGACGCTCGTGGGCGGCTAATCGTAGGTTGGACCGGCTGCGCATGGCCGAAGCTGAAACACCGACGGTTGCCGTGATAGGAACTGGCTCGATCGGGAGCCGGCACCTGCGACTACTACAGGCGATGGGCGGCGTGCGCCCCGTGGCGGTTCCCCTGCGCGCGGAACGCGTTGCCGAGTGGAAGCAGAACGGTTTCGCCGCCTGCACCGTCGACGATGCGCGCGCGCTCGATCCCGCGGGCGTGATCGTCTGCACCGACACAGCGAGGCACGCCCAGACGGCGGCCGAATGGCTAGCCCGGTGCCCGGTCCTGTCGGAGAAGCCGCTCGCGCCCACGGCGGCCGACGCGTCGATCGCCGTCGAGGCCGCGCGCCGGCACGGACGCAGCCTGTACGTGGCGTGCAACCTGCGGTTCGACGCGGGCCTGCGCTGGATCCGCGAGCGGCTGCCGCAGATCGGGCGGATCACCGCCGTCGACGCCGAGTGCCTGAGCTGGCTGCCCGCCTGGCGTCCCCAGCGCGACTTCCGCGAGACTTACTCGGCCCGCGCCGGCGAGGGGGGCGTGTTGCTCGACATGATCCACGAGATCGACTATTGCCGCTGGCTGTTCGGCGAGTGTGAGTCGCTGGTGGCCACGGTCGACAACCTGGGGATCCTGGGCCTTCCGTCGGAGGTCGACGAGTCGGTGCGCGTGCTGTGGTCCACGCCGGCGGACCTCCGCATCGGCGTCAGCCTCAGCTACGTGGCGCGCCCGACGCGGCGCACGCTGCGCGTCTCGGGCGATCGCGGGATGCTGGAGTGGGATCTGGTGAAGCGCGCGGCGCGCGCGCTGGACGCCGACGGGCGCGTCACCGACGAGTACACCTGGACGGGCCCCGACGACATGTACCGGAACCAGCTCGCGGCCTGGGTGGCCGTGCTGCGGGGGCAAGGTCGCAACGAAGACCAGCGCGACCTCTCGACCGGCGCGGACGGCGTCGCGGCCCTCCGCATCTGCGACGCGGCCCGTGCGTCCAGCCGCCTCAAGCAGTGGGTGCGTCCCTCGTGAGCGCGGTCGATCCGTGCCTGGCCGTCATCCCCGCGCGCGGCGGCTCGCGCGGCTTGCCCGGCAAGAACATCCGCGTGCTCGCCGACCTGCCGCTGATCGTGCACTCGCTCCGCTGCGCGGCGCTGGTGCCGCGGCTCGCCGATGCCATCGTCTCCACCGACGATCCGAAGATCGCGGAGGTCGCGCGCGCGGCGGGCGGAGACGTCCCCTTCATGCGCCCCGCCGCGCTGGCCGGCGACGCCACGCCGATGATGCCGGTGCTGCGGCACGCCCTCGACGCGATGGAGGCGGCGCGCGGCCGCAGGTACGCGTCGCTGCTGCTGCTGGACCCGACCAGCCCGGGGCGAACGCCCGACGACATCGAGCGCGCGTTCACGCTGCTCGCGGCCGATCCGACGGCGAACGGCGTGGTGGCGTGCTCGAAGCCGACGTTCAATCCATTCTGGGTCGGCGTGATCGAACGTGAGGGCTACATCGCGGCGGCCTTCGAGGCCTCCAGCCGCTACGCCCGCCGTCAGGACGTGCCGCCGTTTTTTCGAATCAACGGCGCGCTCTACCTGTGGCGGACGGAATTCATCCGCAGCGCGCCCGACGCCTGGCCGCTGGACAAGCACGTCATGCTCGAGATCCCCGAGCAGCGCGCCTTCTCGATCGACGATCTCGCCGAGTTCGAGACGGCGGATCTCCTGCTGCGCGCCGGGAAAGTCGAGTTACCGTGGCTGAAGGTGCAAAAATGAAATCCGTCGCCGAGCTCCTCGGTTTGAAGGGGCGGGTCGCCGTGATCACCGGCGGCGCCGGGCACATCGGCCTGGCCGCGGGCGAGAGCCTGGCCGAGCAGGGCGCCGCGGTCGTGGTCGTCGATCTCGACGAGGCCGCCTGCGCGGCGCGCGCCCAGGATCTCAGCGCCCGGTTCAATGTGGAGGCGCTTCCGCTGGCGATCGATCTGGCACGCGATGACGCCGCGACCGTCATCGTCAGCCGGACGCTGGAGCGGTTCGGACGACTCGACGTGCTCATCAACAACGCCGCCTACGTCGGGACGAGCGGGCTCTCCGGCTACTCGGTCCCGTTCGCGCAGCAGACGGCGGCCGCCTGGGAGGCTGCCCTCCGCGTCAATCTGACCGCCGCTTTTCTCCTCTCGCAGGCGGCCGCGCCCGCGCTCACCCAGCAGCGGGGGTCGATCATCAACGTGGGATCGATCTACGGTGTCACGGGCCCGGTGATGAGCCTGTACGAAGGCACGCCGCTCGGAAACCCGGCCGCGTACGCCGCCAGCAAGGGCGGGCTGCTCCAATTGACCCGCTACCTCTCTACCGTGCTCGCCCCGCATGTGCGCGCGAACGCCGTCTGCCCGGGCGGGATCGCGCGCAACCAGGATCCCACGTTCGTCGCGCGCTACGTCGCCCGCACGCCGCTGCAGCGAATGGGCAGCGAGCAAGATCTGAAGGGCGCGTTCGCGTTTCTCGCCGGCGACGCCGCCGCCTACATCACCGGCCAGACGCTGATGGTCGACGGCGGCTGGACCGCCTGGTAACCGCCCGCCTCGCCTCGCTCAGTGGTCACGCCTTGCGGGCGGTGACGATCCAGAGATCAATCAGCTGCTTCTGGTTCTCGACGGTGTAGCCGAGGCGCTCGACGCTGACGTCGCGGAAGTCGCTGAACAGCTCATCGACCTGGGCGCGGCCCATGAACAGGATGAATCCCTTTCCGACCAGCGGGCCCTCGGTGATGTCGGCGAAGCCACCCGGTTCCACCTGGCGCCCCACGCCGTATCCCCACGAGCTGTCGGTGAAGTTCGCGGAGCAGAACAGACCGCCCGGCTTGAGCACGCGTTTGACCTCGCTGACGACGCGCTTGACCATCGCGAACCGGTTGCAGCACAGCGCGCCGGTCTCGACGACGGCGTCGAAGGTCTGATCCTTCCAGGGCAGCTGGATGAAGTCGCCGACGCGCGCGTCGACCTCCAGGCGGTCCACCGCCAGACGCGCCTTGAGGCGTTCGATCGCGGTGGCCGAGCCGTCGATGGCGCTGCACGCGAAGCCTTCGCGGGCGACGTACCAGGCGTTCGCGCCCGGTCCGGAGCCGAGGTCCAGAATCTTGACCGCCTTGCGATCGGGCGCCTTGTAGAAGTTGCGCGCGACGAAGCGGATGACGTGCTCCGGCGGGTACTTTCCCCATTCCTGCGCGCGAAAGATCTCCTCCCACACCGGATCGAAGCTGCCGCTGGCCTGGCTCTCTTTTTGGCTTTGGCTCTGCATGGGGCCGCTTCTAACGGAGTTGCCAGGGTTTGTCCAACCGAGCCCGCGCTGCTAGGTTGCCCGGAATGAAGCCGCGCACCCTGGTCATCGCCGAGGCAGGCGTGAACCACAACGGCTCCGCCGAGATGGCGCTGGGCCTGGTCGACGCGGCCGCCGCCGCGGGCGCGGACGTGGTCAAGTTCCAGACCTTCAAGTCGGAGCTGGTGATCAGCACGCGCGCCGAGAAGGCCGAGTACCAGAAGGCGACCACCGGCACCGGCGAGAACCAGCTCGAGATGGTGCGGAAGCTGGAGCTCGATCATCCGACGCATCACCGCCTTGTCGAGCGCGCGCGCACGCGCGACATCGAGTTCCTGTCGACACCGTTCGACGACGTCAGCGTCGAGTTCCTGGTGACGACGCTGGGCCTGAAGCGCATCAAGATCCCATCGGGTGAGATCACGAACGGCCCGCTGCTGGTCAACATCGCGTCGCGAAAGGTCCCTGTCATCCTCTCGACGGGGATGGCGACGATGGGCGAGATCGAGACGGCGCTGGGCGCGCTGGCGCACGGCTACCTCGGCGATCCGGGCGCGTCGCGTTCGCCGCGCGGCTTCCGGGCCGCGTTCCGCTCAAGCGAGGGACAGGCGGCGCTGCAACGCAACGTCGTGCTGCTTCACTGCACGACCGAGTACCCGGCGCCCGACGCCGACTGCAACCTGCGCGCGATGGACAGCATGCGGGCCGCGTTCGGGCTGCCGGTCGGCTATTCGGATCACACGAACGGCATCGCGATCGCGCTCGGGGCGGTGGCGCGCGGCGCGGCCGTCATCGAGAAGCACTTCACGCTGGACTCGAAGCTTCCCGGGCCCGATCACCGCGCGTCGCTCGAGCCGGCCCAGCTGGCCGAGATGGTGCGCGGCATCCGGAGCATCGACGCCGCTCTGGGCGACGGCATCAAGCGCCCCCAGCCGTCGGAGCTGAAGAACCTTCCCATCGCGCGCAAGAGCCTGGTGGCGGCGCGCGCGATCAAGCGCGGCGAACGCTTCACACCGGAAAACATCACGCCCAAGCGCCCGGGCACCGGCCTCTCGCCGATGAACTACTGGGACGTGCTGGGCCAGGCCGCGCCGCGCGACTACGAGGCGGACGAGATCCTGGACCTGATCGCGCCCGCCTCCGACACGTGACGACGCACGCGGCCTGGGTCGACGACCCGTCCTGGGCGAAGGAGCTCGCCGCGCTGCCGGCGGAGCTGGCCGACATCTACTTCACGCCCGCGTACCACCGCCTGCATCGCGAAGACGCGGGCTGCGTCGTCGTGTCGGACGGAAACGCGCGGCTGATCGTGCCGGGGTTGCTGCACCCGATCCCCGGGGAGGCGGGCCTGTCTGATCTGCAGACGTGCAACGGCTACGGCGGTCCGCTGGTGGCGGGCGACGTCGACGTCGGTTCCTCGCCCGACTGGCTCGCGCGCGCCTGGGACGCGTGGCGCGAGGCGGCCGCAGCACGCGGCGTGATGGCGGCGTTCTTTCGCTTGCACCCGTTGATCGACAACCGGCGCTTCCTCCCCGCCGACGCGACGATCATCGACGATCGCGAGATGGTCACGATCGATCTCGCGGCCGGCGCCGACGCCGCGTTCGCGGCCGCGGACTCTCGCTTCCGCAACAAGGTCCGCCGGTCGGAGCGCGACGGGATGTCGGTGCGATGGGACGCGCCCGACGACTGGCCGGCCTTCGAGGCTCTGTACGCCGACGCGATGGAGCGCCTGGGCGCGGTCGAGGCCTTGCGCTTCGGGCCCGAGTACTTCGAGGCGTTGCGCGCGCTGCCAGCCGCGCGCATCGGGACGATTCACGACGACGGCGGCCTGCTCGTCGGCGCGATCTTCCTCGCGGGCGCCCGCTACTGGCACTACCACCTGGGCGCGCGCCGCCCCGCCGCGGAGAACCAGGCGATGAGCTTCCTCTTCCACCGCGCCACGCAGGCCGCCGGGGCCGCCGGCGCGCAAGCGTTACATCTCGGCGGCGGCGCCACGCCCGCCCCCGACGACACGCTGCTGCGCTTCAAGCGCCTGTTCTCACCGATGCGTCCCCGCTTCCACGTCGCGCGCGTGCTCGCCGACCGCGCGCGCTTCACGGATCTGGTGTCGCGCTGGGAAGCGCAGGCCGGCCGCCCGGCGCGGTGGCTGCTCGGCTACCGCGAGCCGATCCCGTCTCAGATCGCGTCGAGCTGAAAAAGGAGCTTCTTCGCGATCGCGCTGATGTCGAAGCGATCGCGCGCGGCGTGCGCGGCCGCCGCGCCGATGCGCGTTCGTAGCGCGGCGTCACCGCCGAGCCGCGACAGCGCGCCGGCGAGGGCGGCGGCGTCGTCGGGCGCGATCAGCAAGCCGTCCTCTTCCGTCCGGATGATCTCCTCCGGACCGCCCACACGAGTCGCGATCACCGGGCGGCCCTGGACCATCACCTCGACGATCACCAGCCCGAACGACTCGCTGTAGCGGGACGTCTGGCAGACGACGTCGGAGCCGGCCATCAAGCGCGCCACGTCCGAACGATAACCGGCGAAGAAGATGCGCTCGCCGAGGCCCAGCGCCGCCGCGCGCGCGCGCAACCCATCCGCGAACGGCTGGTCGGTCGCGAACGTCGGCGATCCGACGACGGCAAACCGCGCCGCGGGCAGCGTGGACGCGACTTTCGCCGCCGCCTCCACGAACACGTCCTGCCCCTTCCCGAGTTGCAGGCGCCCGATGACCGTGAACAGAACGTGCGCCGGCCCGGCGCCGAGCTCGGCGCGCGCCGCGCGCGCGTCGGCGGGATCGACCGGGACGATGCGCGTCCCGTTGCCAAGCGTCTCGACGCGCGCCCGCGGCCGCAGACGGCGAACGGCGTCCGCGGCGGCCTGCGAGACCGCCAGCATGAGGTCCGCACCCGCCAGCAGCACGCCGGCCGAAAACCTATCGTTCGCCGAGAGGGGCGTCGCGTGCAGCGCGTGCACGATGTAGACCTCCTTCACGCGCGTCAGCGCCGCCACCGCGCGCGCGACCGCCTGCGGGTGTGTCCCGTTTCCAACGACGACGCGGACGCCGCGGGCGCGGATCAGCGCACGCAGCGCCAGCACCATGCGCACGACGCCCGCCGGATCGCGCAGCCGCGCGCGGGGAATGTCGACGACCTCGACGCCGGCGGCGCGCAGGCGCGCGGGCAGATCGCCGTCGCCGAACCCGAGCGATGCCACCACGCTGCGCCGGCGCAGCGCCTCGCTGGCGCCGAGCAGGTTGAGCAGCGTGATCTCCGCGCCGCCGATCTCCGTCGTCGACTGGACGAAGAGGAAGTCGCGCGCCGGGTCCGTCGTCATGCGGCCGCGAGCGCGCGCCGAACGCTCACCAGGGGTTGCGCGGGCACGGCGCGATTGTAGCCTGTCGCGGAGGTTGTAGCCGATCGCGCTTTCTGCAAAGGTAGGACGAAATGATCCAGGAAAAGCTGACGCGCCTGCGCGCCATCGCCACCGGCGTCGCACACGAGCTTCGCGGCGGATGGTCGCTGGCGGCCGACACGCGATCGTTCCTGCGCTTCGCTTCGGACGTATTTCTGTCGCGCCTGGAACGGGTCGTGTCGCTGTCAAACCGCGAGCAGCCCCGGAAGATCCGGGTGCGCGGCGGGATCGACCTCCACTACCGGTTGAACCGCGGCGACATGCAGTCGATCCGCGAGGTGTGGATCGACGAATGCTACCGGCTGCCGTTCGATGTCAGGCCCGAGCGCGTGGTCGACCTGGGCGCCAACATCGGGCTCACGAGCCTGTGGTTCGCGCACCGTTACGGCTGCAAGACCGTGATCGCGGTGGAGCCGTCGCCCGCCAACGCGCACCTGGTCCGGCTGAACCTCGAGAGCAACAACGTGAACGCGGAGGTGATCGAGGCGGCGGTCGGCCCGCGCGACGGCACCGCGCGGTTTCACGATGGCGTGGACTCCAACCTCGGGCAGCTCAGCTCCGACGGCGGGCGCGAGGTGAAGGTGATCAGCATGGACACGCTGCTCGGCCGGCTGCCCTCGGGCGCCCAGATTGACGTCGTCAAGATGGACATCGAGGGTGGCGAGGGTCCGCTGCTGCGCGAGAACCTCGCCTGGCTGGGGCGCGTGCGATCGCTGATCGCCGAGTTCCATCCCGAGCTGATCGACTACCCGGCGGCGATCCGATCGATCGAGAGCCAGGGGTTCCGCTACTTCCCCGCGCACTCCGTCAGCCCCGATTCGATGGACGCGTTCCTTCGCGTCAACGCGTAAAGAACGCGCGAACCTCGTCGCACACGCGCCCCACCTCGTCGGCGGTCAGCTGGGCGTGCGCGGGCACGGCCAGCACCTCGCCGCACGCAGCCTCGGCGCGGGGGAGCTGTCCCCGCTTCCCGCCGAACGCCGCCAGCGCCGGCTGGAGGTGGAGCGGCGTCGGGTAATAGACGGCCGTGTCGATGCCGCGCGCGGCGAGCCGCGCGACGAGCGCGTCGCGCCGGCCGCCGGGCACGCGGACCACGAACTGGCTCCACACGCAGCCCGGATCATGCGGCGGCAGCGCGAGCGGCAGCTCCGCCCACGCCTGCCGATAGAAGCCGGCGATCTCCCGCCGGCGCGCGGTCCAGGCGGGCAGCGACGGCAGCTTCACGCGCAGGAGCGCGGCCTGCAGCTCGTCGAGGCGGTAGTTGCCGCCGATCGTCTCGTGCGCGTTCGCGGCGCGCGCGCCGTGGGCACGGATCGTGCGCACGCGATCGCCCAGGCCCGCGTCGTCGGTCAACACCATCCCGCCGTCGCCGAAGCCGCCCAGGTTCTTGGCCGGGAAGAACGACAGCGCCGCCGCCGTGCCCAACCCACCCGGGCCGCGTCCGTCGGGCAGCGACGCGCCGATGGCCTGCGCGGCGTCTTCGATGATCGGGACGCTCGCGCCCGTGAGCGGCGCCGGATCGACCATGCGACCGAAGAGGTGCACGACGAGGATCGCCCGCGTGCGCGGTCCGATCTTCGCGCGCGCCTCGCCGAGATCGATGTTCAGGGTCGCGACGTCGATGTCGGCAAAGATCGGGCGCGCGCCGACGCGTACGATCGCCTCGGCCGTCGCGAAGAAGGAAAGCGGCGTC
The DNA here is from genome assembly GCA_035607075.1 of Polyangia bacterium. Classification (GTDB taxonomy): domain Bacteria; phylum Myxococcota_A; class Polyangia; order Fen-1088; family Fen-1088; genus JADGRB01. Next base: position 3,284 of record DATMZL010001609.1, on the reverse strand, counting down.
GTGATCACCTCGTCGCCCGCGCCGATCCCGCAGGCCGCCAGGATCGCGACGAGCGCGTCCGATCCCGACGACACGCCCACCGCGCACTGCCGGCGGGCGAACGCGGCGAGCTCGCGTTCGAAGGCTGCGACCTCCTCGCCCAGGATGTAGCGGTCCGAGCGCAACACGCGCAGCGCCGCCGCCTCGAGCTCTGGCCGCAGCGGCGCGTGCTGCGCGCCGAGGTTAGCGAGGCCGATGCGCGCGGTCATCGTCCGAGCGCCAGCCTCTCCCGCGCGGAGCGGCGCCGGACGCGCCGCTCGTAGAGCTCGCGCACGTTGCGCCGGCCCTGCACGGCGAGGTAGCGAACCGCGTCCGTCCGCGTGTCGAAGTGCGTGAGCTTGCGGACCAGCTGCTCCTGCCGCGGCACGCGCTCACGCGAGCCGTAGTCGGCGACGACCCGGCTCGAGAACGGCGCGACGGCGTCGTGCGGCCCCCTGCCCCGCCAGCCGGGCAGAAAAGCCGCGGTCAGCGCGGTGGCGGTCGCGAACGGACGCCAGCAACCCCACGCCCGCGCCAGCGCCTCCGCACCGGCGCGCGCGTCGGCGTCCGGCAAGAGCCGGCTCAGATCGAGGAGGTAAAGCGCCGGTACGTCGAAGTGATCGATCGCCATGTGCAGCGCGTGAAAGATCGCTGCGTGCTTCGGATGCAGGACGCCGGCGCGCGTGCGGCCGATCGGCACGTCGCGCACGCCGCCCCACACCTCCCGATAGTCGATCTGGCAGCGCGCCAGCGGCGCGAGCGCGAGGTGCAGATCGACCTCCACCCCGCTGCGTGTCCAGGCGACCTCGTGGTAGTCGGCGTCGTCGAAGCCCGGGGCAGCCGCGTGCGGCTCGAAGCCCAGCCGATCGAGCGTCGCGAACGCCGTGCGCCGCTCGGCGTCGGGCACCAGCAGATCGACGTCGCTTGTCGGCCGGACGCCGGGCTCCGGGTAGATCGTGGCGTTGTACGCCAGGCCCTTGAGCAGCACGACCGGCACGCCCGCCGCGGACAAGGCCGCCGCGCATTCCTCGGCGACCTGCGCGAAGATCAGATTACGCGCGGTCGTGGTCACGCGATCGTGCCTGAACGTCTCGGCGAGCGACGCGGGCGCGCCCGGCAGCTCGCCCAGCGACAGTAGCGGCGACAGGCGATGGCGCCGCGCCACCGCCAGCACCTCGGTCGCGTCGGCGGGCAGCGGTTCTGGCCGTCCCTCGATCGCCGCGAGCAACGATCGCAGCAGGGAGATCATGGTTGCGCCGTTGGATATTGGGTTAGTTTACCGGCAGGCACCAGACGCAAATGCCCGGGGTCCTCGTCAGCCACCCGCATGCCACGCCCGTCGCGAAGGAGGTGGCGGCGGCGTTCGCGCGCGCGGGGCGCCTGACCGCGTTCGCGACGGGCGTCGCGTTCGACGCCGGCGGGTGGTCGGGACGGCTGGCGACGGCGCTGGCCGGGCGCTGGCCGACGCTGCGCAACCGGCTGGTCGACCCGCTGCCGACCGGCGAGCTGCGCGCGGCGCCGTTCGTCGAGCTGGGGGCGCGGGCGGCGGCGACGCTGCTGACGGGCGTCGGCGCAGCGCTGAAAACCTACGATGCGCTGTTCGTCGCGCACGACGCCGAGCTGGCGATCGCGCGCTGGCCCGAGGCGACGGGAGCGATCTATGCCTACGAAGACGGCGCGCTGCTGACGTTCCGGCGCGCGCAGCGGGCCGGAATCGCCCGGATCTGGGACCTGCCCACGCGCCATCACCTGGCCACGCGCGAGCTCTGGGACGCGGAGATGAGGCGCTGGCCGCACGCGATCGACGTGCCGCCGCACGAGGAGCCGGCCTGGAAGCTGCGCCGCAAGGACGAGGAGCTGACCCTCGCCACCACGGTCTCGGTCGCGTCGCGCTACGTGAAGACGACGCTGGAGCGGCTGGACGTTCGCGCCCCGATCGTCGTCACGCCGTACGGTTTTCCGACGGAGACCTTCCGTCCCAAGCCCGCGCCGCCGACCGGGCCGTTCACCGTGCTGTCGGTCGGCGCGCACGACATCCCCAAGGGAACGCCCTACCTGCTCGAAGCGTGGAAGCGCGCCGCGATCCCGGACGCGCAGCTTCACCTGGTCGGATCCATGCGCCTCGGCAAGACGTTCCTGGACGGATACGCCGGCCTGTTCCGGCATTCGCCCCCGATGGCGCGCGCCGAGCTGGAGACGCTCTACACCGCCGCCGACGCGCTCGTTTTCCCGACGCTGGGCGACGGCTTCGGCCTGGTCATCTCGGAGGCGATGTGCTGCGCGACGCCGGTGATCACGACCCCGAACGGCGGCGGCCCCGAATGCATCACCGACGGCGTCGACGGCTGGGTCGTCCCCGCGCGCGACATCGACGCGCTTGTCGAGGCGCTGCGGCGGATCGCCGGCGACCGCGATCGCACGGCCGGCGTCGGACGCGCCGCCCGCGCGCGCGCAGAGCGCTGGACGGCGCGCGACGCGGGCGACGCGCTGGTGCACGCGCTGGACGGCTGACATGCGCGTGCTCTACCTGAATCCCTTCTCGCAGGAGGTGAGCGGCCCCGACGAGAGCCTGCGCGTCCTGCTCGGCGCGTTGATCCCGGCCGGCGTCGAGGCGCACGTCGTCCTGCCCGCGCCGGGGCCCCAGGTCGAACGCTACGAGGCGCTGGGCGCGCGCATCCACTTCGCACCGCTGGCGGCGCTGCGGCGCACGCTGTCGCCTGCCACGGCGCTGTATGCGTCGCAGCTCGCGCGCTCGGTGCTGGCGATCCGCGCGCTGGCGCGCGCGGTCCACGCCGATCTCATCCACACGAACATGGAGGTGCTGCTGGAGGGCGGGCTCGCGGCGCGCGCGCTGTCGCTGCCCCACGTCCTCCACTATCGCGGCAACACGCTCGATAGTCCGAAGCTGGTATTCGATGCGCTCGCCGCGCTCTGGACCGCGACGGCGGACCACATCTATTGCATCTCGGGCGCGACGGCGGCGATCTTCGAGAAGCGCGGGCGCGCCGCTAAGGTCGAGGTGCTCTACAACCCGATCGACGTGCGCGCGTTCGCGTCGGCGGCGCGGTCGCCCGACGTCCGCGCCGCGCTGGGCGCCGCGCCGGATCGGCGCCTGGTCGGCACGGTCGGGCGAATCCATCCGCGCAAGGACCTGGAGACGTTCGTGCGCGCGGCCGCAATCGTGGCGGCCCAGCACGCCGACGTCCACTTCGTGGTGGTGGGAACCGCCGACGGGCCGATCGAGCGCGCGTACGAGGAGAAGGTGC
>DATMZL010000999.1:0-4691 GCA_035607075.1 Polyangia bacterium | reverse complement strand
CCGTCGGCGGACGGGCGGCGTTTGTTCGGGCAGGGCGGGGCGGTGTTTTGTCGCTGAGGGGACGACGGCTCACCGCCCCTGCAGGGTCGAGCTCTGCACCGTGGCGCTCTTGGCGTTGACACCGAAGGCCGTGCCGAGATTCGTGACGCTGCCTTCCTTGACCTGCGTCCACGAGCCGCCCGTGTTGCCGGTGATGATCGAATCCTGCACGGTCATCGTGCCGGTGAAGTCGTTGCTCGTCATGAAGACGCCGCCCCCGAAGGCGCCTGCGCCGGCGGCGTTGTTGACGACGTCGACCCCACACAGGATCACGTTCGTCGCGTTGCCGCCGTCCTGATAGATCGCGCCGCCGTTGCCGCCCGAGCCGATCTCGTTCTGGTCATTGTTGATGAACGAGCAGCGCGACGGATCGTTGCTGTTCGCGCCGTTTCCGGTGGCGGAGTTGTTCTGGAACAGGCTGTTGTAGATGGCGAGCTGCGCGAACAAGCCGCCGACCGCGCCCGCGTTGCTGGCGTGGTTGTCCGTGAAGACGCTGCCCGCGATGATCACGCCGTTCTTGCTGCCGAGGACGTAGATCGCGCCCCCGCCCGTGTCCGGGCCGAGCGGCGCCGCCTGGTTGTGCGTGAACGTGCAGTCGACGATCGTGAGGTTGCCGTCCCGCATGTAGAGGGCGCCGCCCTGACCGTCGTTGAAGCCCTGCGAGCACGGCGCGGGCGCCGTGGGGATCACCTGCGTCGGCGTCGTCTTGCCGTTGATCAGCGTCAGGTGCTGCAGCGTCACCCGCACGTTGTTCACCATGAAGTCGCCGTGGTCGAAGCGCAGGATCTGCACCGCGTTCCGGCCGTCGAGCGTGATCCGGTTGCCGCCGTCGATGACCGTGTCGACACCGGTGGGCAGGTTCATCGTCGACGCGATCGCGATTGTGACGGGCGCGGCGCCGCAGTTGAACGTGATCACGCCGCCCCGCGTGACCGCCGCGCTCAGCGCCGTGAAGGTGCAGCTCGCGGCGGTGCCCGTGCCGACGACCGTCGTCGGATTCGCCACGTTCGTCGGCTGCGCGCCCGCGGGAAGCGCGCTCGTGCAATGGGTGGGGATGGTCGTTCCGCCGCCGGTTCCGGTGGTTCCGGCGTTGCCGGTCGTGCCGGCGGTTCCGGTGGTTCCACCGCTGCCGGTCGATCCGCTGCTGCCGCTGCTGCCGCTGCCGCCGCTGCCGCCCGTTCCGCCGCCCGACGTGCCCGACCAGGCGCGGACCTCACGCGCCCGCGCGTGCCATGACGTCTGCGCCGTGCGCACCTGCCCGGTGACGCGCACGCCGCGCGCCGTCGTGGCGGGGCCCGTGAACGTGTACGTCTGGTTGCTCGCCGTCGCGTTGAACGGGTAAGGCGGGGCCAGCGTCCAGCCACCGGCATCGGTCCACGTCGCGCCGTCGGCCGAAAGTTGCAGGCGGAAGTTGGCGGTGAAGTTCCCGTTCCCGTTCGTCGGCCCGTCGGTGCTGCCGTTGACGAACTCGACGCGGTTGATGCCGGCCTGAGGCGCGCTCCATGCGACGCCTGCCGCTTCCCAGGCGTTCGTGACCGGATCGTCGCCCGAGCCGGCGAGATCGATCTCCGCGGCCGTGCTGTTGTCGTTCAACGCCGGCGCGGCGACCCGGTTGCCGTTCGACGTCGCGGACGCGTTGGCGCTCCACCGGAACGCCGTTCCCGCGAGCGCCACGTTCGTGCTGCCGCTCGACGGCGGATAAAGCTGCGCCCGCGGGACGATCTGCTTCGGCTGGCTGCTGCTGGCCCACGACAGCGTGACCGTCGCGCCGCCCCCGTTCTCGTAGAACTCGAGCCGGAGATCGTATCGCTGCCCCGCGGAGAGCGCGATCGTGCCGCTGTTCTCGGTGGGGCCGTGATCGGTCCAGTTGTTGATGATCTGCTGCCCGTTCACCCACAGCCGCACGCCGTCGTCGCTGGTGGTGAAGAACGTGTAGGTCTGCGTGAACAGCGCCTCGACCTGCCCCGTCCAGCGCGCCGAGAAATGATCGACGCCGACGCCCGCGCCGGGCGATCCGGTCCCCCAGTTGAAGTTGACCGTCGCGTCGGTGCGACGGAGCGCGGCGGGCGCGGTCAGCGTCTGGTTGTTGAAGTAGTCGGCCTGCAGGCCCGTGCCCGTGCTGAGCGCCGTGCCCGAGCCGTCGTCTTCCGCGTCGAGATCGGCGCAGGCCGGGACCACCGCGGCGAACGCCACGGCCAGGCGCAAAAGCGATCGCACAAACTGTGTCCGCTGTGTCATTCCGCTCTCCTTCGCGCGTCGGCGCTGTCGAGGGACGCGCGCTTTTCTCGTACGAGCCCGTTCGCGGCGGAAACGGTCCACGAAATCTCGAAAGCCGGAATGTCGGGAACTTTAATGGGGGACGTCGCTCGGTGGCCTGTACAGCATGAGGCCGACGAAGGTGCAGGTCGTCGTGGCGCGGGTCGCGTCGTCCAGGCCCTTCTTCAGCCAGACCTGGCCCGGATGCATGACCTCGACGGCGCCCAGCGGAACGTCGCCGTCGGCGCGAAACCCCGTCGGGTTGGAGAGCGTGGCGCCGCCCTCGGCGGCGTTGATCGGCTCGAGCCGGTACTCCTGGTCGCCCACCTTCATGCTGCGGGCGCCGTCGATGATGACCAGCTCCCCTTTGCCGGCCTCGCCGTCACAGGTACAGGCGATCTTCACGTGGCCCCAGCTGAAGCCGCCCACCGCTTGCGAGCTCGCGACGCTGGAGCACTTGCCCAGCAGCTTCTTTCCCCCCGCCGCCAGCGCATAGGAGAAACCGGCGGTCGTCTTTTCCTTCGCCCACGGTCCAAACCCGATGCCGGTGGTGCTGGTCAAACGTCGGTCCACGTCGACCACCTTGTAGTTCCCCAGCGTGAAGCCTTCGTTGATGAACGAGCCGTGCCACGCGCTGCGATCGCTGACCGTGAGAACCTCCGACGCGTTGGCGATGTCCGGGGGCGCCGCCATGCGCGCGGTCCTGCAGCCGATCACGGCGCCAGACGACAGCAACGGCAGCGCCATGAACACGAGCGTCCGCATGGAGCCGCATGGTACCGCAACCAGCTCGGGGACCCACGAACCGTTGCGCGGCCGACCGGACGACGTCAGCGGTGGGGATGCCACTCGCCGCGGTACCAGTCGTAGTGATTCTCGTGCCGCTCCCAGTGGCCGGGCACCCAGTCATGCCCGCGGCGTTCGCGGACGTGGTGGCCGTGAACCCAAACGTAGCGGTGATGCCGCCACTCGTAGTGCCCGCCCTGCCACGTGTACCCGCGGCGAACGACCACCCGCTCCTCGCGCGGCGGCGGCGGCGCGTCCGGTCCACCGTGGATGATGACAACCGCCGCCTGCGCCGGCTGTGCTTCGATCGACGCGAAGCCGAGCGTCGCGACCGCGAGCCCGGCCAGGGCCCCTCTCCAGTGCGTCAACGGATTACGCATAGGATCCTGGTAAGCACGCCGCTCGCGATGTCGACCCATGGCGCCCTCGCCGCGACCGCCTGAAATGCAGCGCACCTCCGCGCGTCGCGCGGCCAACCCGTCAGGGCAACGCCTGCTTCTGGAACATCTCCCAGGCGATGTCGACGATGCCGAGCGCCGCGTAGTTGCCGCAGTGAGAGCCGCCCTGCCTGACGCACATCGTGACCTGAGCGCCGGCCTGGCAGGCGGCGTTCGTCTGGCAGGTTGCGTGCCCGGCAAGCTCCGACGCCGCGCCCGTGCAACCGTCGATGGTCTGGAACGACATGAAGTTCGCCTGCGCGCTGGGGAACGCCATCCCCACGCACGACATGTTCGGCGGGCAGTCGGCGGCGAACGACGTCGTGCCGCCGTTGTAGGGGACCAGTGACGTGTCGCCCGTGTTGTCGAAGTGCGTGATGGAGATCGGCCGCGCGGGCTTGCAGCCCATGCACGAGGGGCTCTGCGTCGTCCCGCCGTACACGCACCGAAAGTCGACCGGCGCGCCCGCGGCGATCATGTCGGCCAGGTCGCAGGCCGCCTTGTAGGTCATGCCGCCGCCGTTCGAGCAGCCCGTGGCGTAGACGCGCTTGCCGTCGAGGCACGCGATGCTCCCGATCTGCTGGATCATCGCCTTCGTGAACGCGACGTCGTCGATCTGATTCTTCTGCGCGTCCTGGCAGCAGAAGCCGACGTTCCACGAGTTGTTGCTGTTGTAGCTGTTCGGATAAGCCATCATGAAGCCGACGCTGTCGGCCTTGGCCTTCCACGGATCGCCGTTCTCCCAGGACGAGCCGGTGGAGCCGAGCGGATGGAAGTCGATGACCAGCGGGAGCGGCTTCGTGCCGCTGTAGCCGGTCGGAATGTGCAGGACGTACGAGCGGCTCAGCGTCCCCACCATCACCGTCTTCGTCGAGTCGCCGGGCTGCAACGCCGTCGCGGGGCACGCGGCGCTGGCGCCGGCGGCGCCTGTCGTGCCCGCCGCGCCGGTCGTTCCCGCCGCGCCGGTCGTGCCGCCCCGTCCTCCTCCACCGATTCCGCCCCGCCCAGCGAAGCCCGTCGTTCCAGCGACGCCGGTCGTACCGGCCGAACCCGTTGTGCCGCCGCGGCCCGCTGCGCCGGTAGTGCCGGCTGTTCCCGTCGTGCCGGCCGTACCCGTTGCGCCGGCGCTTCCCGTCGTGCCGGCGTTGCCGCTCGTGCCGGCCGCGCCCGTCG
>DATMZL010000492.1:0-2761 GCA_035607075.1 Polyangia bacterium | reverse complement strand
CGTAGCCGACCGGTACTGAGAACGAGCCGCCGTCGTCGGTCCCCGTGAGCGCCAGCGCCGCCGGCGGCTTGCACCTTCCCCCGGTCGAGCTCGTCGCATCGGCGAGACACTCGAGCGACGTAGGCTGCACGCACACGCCGTTGCAGACGCTCTGGCAACCCAGCGCCTGATACTGGTGGGCGATCGTCGTCAGCGCAGCCGTGTCGCCGTTGACCCAGGTCATGCAATTGCACCAGAAGCTGGCGCGGACCTGAACACCGCATTGATTCGCCGCACCGACGGTGCATTCCTGCGCCTTGATGACGGCGTCGCTGTACGCCTGCGAGACGTCGTCGCACGAGACGGCCGCGCTGTCCGGGTTCGACGCCAGACTGGAGCCGCAGTCGCCGCCGAGGAGAACGACGCCGAGCAGGCCAGCGGCAGGGCAGAGCCGTCGCAGGAGGCGAGCAGCGCCCGCAGAAATCTGAGACCGCCGCTGCGCGATCCGCGCGGCGGGTGCGGGTGCACGATTCTTATGATCGAAGTCAATGGTCATGGTCGACGGACGACAGCAAGCCCGGTGCCAGCGCGCTCGCTCTGCGGCGAGGAGAAGGGGAGAGGGTAGGGCGAGGGTCGCATGAAGCGCCTCGCCTTCGGTGTCTGATCCTCTCCGGGTGCCCCCAGCACGATTCGAACGCGCAACCGCCCAGGTCGTTACTCTGGGTGCTCCACCATTGAGCTATGGAGGCAGGTGCGGCCAGCGGCCGCCGATCATGCTACGCCGCTTCGTCGTCCGGCGCAGCGTAGCGCTGCCACCAGTCGCCGAGCAGCTCGGCTTGCTTCTCCAGGCTGCCGAGCGCCCGCAGGTGCAACCGATTTCGGCGGTGCGCCAGCAGGGAGCAGGTCAGCGTCGCTTCGTGCTTCAAGCGCAGCAAGTCGTGCGCGTCCTCGATCGTCCACCGCGGCTGATGCGGTTCGGCCCGTCGTCGTTTCAGCTCGCGGATGCGTTCCACGATGCGGGCCATATCAATCCGGGCCTTCGTCACGTCGATCCTCATCGGTCTCTCCAGTCACCGCAGCGCCCGGCGGCTCGACATGAGCCGCGTCGTTGACGGTCGTTGCGGAATCTGTCGGGCGCGCCGGCGCGCTCGTTTCCCCGCCGAGCAGGCGGAGCTTGCCGAGGTGGCGCTTCAGCGCCGCGCGCGGCGCCGGTTGAACGCCGATGGCGAGCAGCGCGCCGAAATGGGGTGGGTCGGGCTCGCGGATCGCGGCGTGAGGCACACCCGCCGCGGACAGATCTCGTTCGAGGGCCAGCAGCCCGGCGCCGGATGCGCCAAGCACAACGGCACGCGTTCCGCGAGGCAGGTGCGGCGCGAGGCGCGCGCTTTCGCCGGCCGCGTGGACCACCTGCGCAGCGACGACGCCGCGCGGCAGATCGTCCCGAACGATTACGTAGTGATAAAAAGCCGGGCACTCGACCGCGCCGTCATCTGGCGCGGGAGCAACCTGCGGGGGACAACCGTCGGCGTTAACGCTTCATGGGGAGTCAAAGGTAGGGCACCGATCCGCGAGCGTCAAGCAGGTCTCGAATGATGGCGACTCACAGCAGCGGCGAAAGCAGCCGTGCGCCCGCTTCGCCCAGCCGGCGGAACGTCGAGCTCCGGGCGAGCACCGCTGCGTCGACGGCGCGGCTGTCGCGCAGGTCGGTCTCGAAGGCGCTGGCGAGCTGCTCGGTCAGCTGGCGGTCGTACGCCAGCGCGGTCAGCTCGAAGTCCAGCCGGAAGCTGCGGTTGTCCAGGTTCGCGGTGCAATGATCGCGAGGTCGTCGTCGATCACGATCGTCTTCGCGTGGATGAAGCGCGGCAAGTATTCGAAGACCTTCACGCCGCTGGCCACCAGCTCCGGCATGTAGCTGCGCGCGGCCAGGTCGATGAGCCGGCTGTCGCCCCGCTGCGGGACGACCAGGCGCACGTCGACGCCGCGCTGGGCGGCGGTGCATAGCGCCATCAGGATCGCGTCGTCCGGGACGAAGTAGGGCGTCTGCAGCCAGATGCGCGTCGACGCCCGCGTGATCGCGGCGAAGTAGGTGCCGTGGATCGTCAGCTGATCGCGATCGGGGCCAGAGCCGATGATCTGGACCACATGCGTGGCCGGCCCGTCGCGCAGGCGGAACAGATCGCTCGGGTTGGCCGGCAGCGCGTCGGTCGCGAAGTACCAGTCCTCGATGAACAGGCGCTGCAGCGCCAGCACCGCCGCCCCTTCGATGCGCAGGTGCGTGTCGCGCCAGTAGCGCGGCGTCAGCTCGGCGCTGTGCGCGTCGGCGACGTTCATGCCGCCCGTGAACCCGACGACGCCGTCGCATACGACGATCTTGCGGTGGCAGCGGAAGTCGACCCGGCGCGTTCGAATCCAGCGCAGCGAGATCGGATTGAACCAGGCGATCTCGGCGCCCGCGTCGCGCAACGGCCGAAGGAACTTCTTCCCGAGGCGAGACGAGCCCGATCCGTCGACAAGCAAGCGCACGGCGACGCCCGCGCGCGCCTTCGCCACCAGCAGGTCGCGCAGCCGGGTTCCGATTCGGTCGGGTTCGAAGATGTAGTACTCGAGGTGCACGTGGTGGCGGGCCGCCTCAATCTCCTTGATGATCGCTGCGTACGCGGACGCGCCGTCGACGTACAGCTGCAGCGAATCGGCGTGCAGCGGGGGCGGCTCGTCCATCGCGATCGGCACCCGCGCCACCTGCAGGTGGTCGTGGCCGGCGGCGCGGATCACCTCCATCGCG
>DATMZL010001093.1:0-4946 GCA_035607075.1 Polyangia bacterium | reverse complement strand
TCGAGCGGCAGCCCGTCGAAGTCGGGCGGCGGCAGCGCGCGCATGTCCTCGCTGCCTTCGCCGGGCATGAACCGCGCGCCCTGCAGGCGATCGCGCTGCACGAGGTTCGGGATGGCGCGCAGCGCGCGTGCGGCGTCATCTGGCGGGCCGTGCTCGTCGAGCGCGCGGCAGAGGGCGAGCAGCGTGTGCTCGCCTTCGTAGACGACGGCCGTATCGAACGGGCCCAGCGCCGCCGCCAGCGCCGGTCCGCGCAGGCGGATGAGCAGCTGCGTGATGGCGGGCCCGCCGATCGTCAGGTGCACGCCGGGCAGCTCGCGCCGCAGCTTGAGGCCAAATGCGAACGCAGGCTGCAGCTGCCCGGGGAAGCACAGCGAGAGCCCGACGGCCTGGACGCCCGCGGCGCGCAGGCGCGGCGCCAGCGTGCCCGTCACGTAGGCGTCGAACGGGTCGCGCTCCGGCGTGGCGTCGTGCGCGATCTCCTCGGGCGTCGTGAAGGCGAAGGGTGTCCGGTAGCCCGTGAAGTCGAGCTGCAGCGGGGCGTGCGCCGCCGAGATCACGCGCAACCCGGCGTCGATCGTATCCACGGCGCTGGCGTACTGCTCGGGATCGAAGAAGCGCACAGGGTCGCGCAGGATGGCGACCGCCTCGTCGATGCTGTCGGGCACGGCGTGCGCGTCGCCGCGCGCCTGCCAGAGCGCGTGGTACTCGAGCTGCTCAGCGTGACCGAGCGACGCGCGCTCCTCGAGCCGCGCGATGCGGTCCTCGATGCGCGCGCCCAGCGCGGCCATCGGCGCGCGGCGCAGCAAGGCGTCGTAGGCCTCGACGTTGGCGTCGATCGGCAGGACGTCGACGCCGTTGCTGCGCAGGAACCCGGTCAGGGCCGGGATCGCCAGGTACGGCGCCGTGGGATCACAGGTGGGCGGATAAACGAGGGCGATCTTCATGCAACGTCCAACGGCGCGGAGTATATGCGGCCTGGCTGGACGCGAACGTGATTCTCGGTTAGTCGGGTAAAGTGAACGACCGTTCCCGCGCCCAGGCTCTACGAGAGCTGCTGGCGGCCCGGTCGCGCTCCGAATCGACGGCCGCCGGCGGCACCGATTGCGTCCGCCTGTCTGCGGGCCTCGCCGACGGTTTGCCGGGGCTGATCGTCGATCGCTTCGGACCCCTGGTGGTGGCCGTCGACTACGCCGGCGGCTTGGCGCCGGACCAGCTGCTCGCGCTCGTGCGGGAGGCCTTCCCCGAGCACGACGTCGTGGCGAAGGTGCGCGCCGCGCCGGACGGCAGCAACAAGTTCGAGACGGCGGCGCATCACCCTGCCAGGCCGGACGCCGTGCCACTGATTGCCACCGAGCGCGGCCTGAAGTTCGAGATCGGCGTCGATCCCGCCCACGACTTCGGCATCTACCTCGACGCCGCCAAGGCCCGCCTTTTCGTGCGCGGGGCCGCGCGCGGCCGGCGCGTGCTGAACCTGTTCTCGTACACGGGCGCGTTCGGCGTCGCGGCCGCCGCGGGCGGCGCCACGGACGTGGCCAACGTCGACCCCAACCGCGACTATCTGGCCTGGTCGCTGCGCAACGCCGCGCTCAACGGCGTCAGCATGCGCGTCTTGCCCGACACCGCGCAGGCGCACCTCGCGCGGCACCTCCGGCGCCTCGCGCGCAACCCGGAGCACCCCAACTACGACCTCGTGATCATCGATCCGCCGGCGTTCGGCGTCGGACGCGGCAACGAACGCGTGCTGCGCAAGCTGTGGCCTGACCTCTTCGCGAGCCTGCGGAAGATCTCACCGCGCCAGGTCGTGCTCATGTCCAACGACAAGGCTTTCCGGTCGCGCCAAAGCTTCGAGGATCTCGTGCAAGCGCAGCTCGGCGATCGCTATCGCTTCGAGCGCCTCGCCACGCACCTGACGCCCGACGACCTCGCCGCCGAACGGCCATCGCTGGCGTGGCGGCCCGCCATCGAGGATCCCCACTACGTCGAGCCCGTTGTCCTGGCGGGGGCCGTAAAGCCATGATCGTGAAGTCGCGCTTCGGCGGGCGCGTCGGTGTGCAAACCGCGTAAGGCCGCGCCCACGCGCGACGGATCGGTTGTTGCATCAAGGCCCTGCAATGAAGCCGTCATCGATTCGCGAGCTGCTCCTTCGACTGGGCTTGTGTGCCGGCATCGGCGCCGTCGTACCGCGCTGCGGGTCAGAGCTCGGGGGCGACATGATTGGTGGCACCGGAGGCGCAGTCGGGAACGCCGGCGTCGGCGGCTACGCTGGCGTCGATGGCGCTTCTGGTCGAGGCGGCAGTATCGGCAACGCTGGCTCTGGCTTCCCGGGCGTCGCCGGCAGCGGTGGAAACGCCGGCGCCGGCGGCATCGCCGGAACGGGCGTCGCCGGACCTTCTGGTCGTGGCGGAAGTATCGGCAACGCTGGCTCTGGCTTCACCGGCGTCGCAGGCACAGGTGGCGGGCCGGAACCGAGGGAGCGGACGGCGCCGCGGACGCGACCGCGAACGCGACCGCGGACGCGGACGGCGCTTCATGATGTCGCGACAGCCATCGCCGGCCGCGCCTCGCATCGCGCCGCCCGACATCGATCGCCGGTGGATCACCGCCGAGCGCGCCGCTCGGCTCGTCGCCGGTTGGACGGCGCTCTGCGAGGACGAGCGCGATTCCGTCATCGCGGCGACGCTCGTCGCGGGTGATCTCGCACGCCTCGGCGCCCCGCCGTCGATTCTCGCTGCCGCCGCAAGGGTGATCGAAGACGAGGTCAGGCACGTCGGCGTGTGCGCGACCGTCCTCGAGCGTCTGGGCGCCCGGGCGGCCGAGGTCCCGGCTGAAGATCGACGGCGCGGCCTCGCCGACAACATGTCGATCGAGCGCCGGACGGCGCTGACGCTGGTGGCCGGCTTCGGCGTCGGCGAACCGATGTCAGCGGGTTGGTTCGCCGCCGCTCGACGCCCGTGCCAGGAGCCGCTGCTCAGGTGGGCCTTGACGGAGCTCCTCCGCGACGAGGCGCGACACGGAGCGTTCGGGATCGAAGCGGGAAACTGGCTCATCAAAGACTGGTCGGACGCCGAACGCAGGGCCCTGTGGCCCGAGTGCGTCGCCGAGATGGAGGACTTCGAGCGTCGCCTCGGCGGCCCGGTCGCGCTGGGCGACGCGCCGGCGTCGGATTCCAAAGACCTGGCCGTCGGCATCCTGAACACGCATGAAAGCTGCGCCGCCGCCGTCGGGGCCGTCGAACGGTGGGTCATTCCCTCGCTCGCGCGGCTCGGCGTGTTGCCGGCGTGAGTGTCAGCCGGTCGCGCCGCCGTACTCGGCGCGGTAGGCCTGGATCCGCGCGCAGATTTCGTCGTCGATGACGACGCGCCCGTCGATGGTCCGCCCGCGCAGCCAGTTGGTCACCTCGTCGATCGTGACGATCGCGAACGCCGGTGAGCCGAGCGCCCGGCCGGCCTCGGCCAGCGCGTTCAGCTCGCCGGTTCCGCGCTCCATGCGATCGACCGACACCACGAGCCCTGCGATCTCGACTTTGGCGGCGGCGCGCAACAGAGGCGCCGTCTCGCGGACCGAGGTTCCGGCCGTGATGACGTCCTCGACGATGACCACCCGGTGTCCGTCGCGCAGCGGCTGGCCGATCAGCACGCCGCCCTCGCCGTGATCCTTGGCTTCCTTGCGGTTGAAGCAGAACCCGACGTCATGATCGTGGTGCTGGGCAAGCGCCATCGCCGTGGTCGCCACCAGCGGGATGCCCTTGTACGCCGGGCCGAAGAGCACGTCGAAGGCGGTGCCGAGTCGGCTGACGATCGCCTGCGCGTAAAAGCGGCCCAGGCGCGCCAGCTCGCCCCCCGTCTTGTAGCGGCCGGTGTTGATGAAGAACGGCGTCTTGCGGCCGCTCTTGGTCACGAAGTCGCCGAACTGCAGGACCTGCGACCGGACCATCAGCTCGACGAACTCTTGCTTGTAGGGCTCCATGGCGCAGCGAAGAGTAGTCGAATTTCGGATCCAAATGTCGCACCGGCACCCCGATCGGCGCGAAAAATCGCGCGTATATTGGGGCATGTTGCTTGCACCGGCACGTCGGATGAATCGATCGACGCCGGCGGGCGTGCTCGTTTTCTTCGTCGTGGTCGGCGCGGGGTGCAGCCGCGACCTCGGCGGGGCCGCGACCAACGCCGACGCCGCCGCCGAAGCGACCGTGGATGCGGACGGCTGCACGGGCGACGCCCCCGTCGATTGCGTGCAGACATGTGGATCGCCGATACCGATCGCGCGCGTCTGCGAAGCGGGCGCGTGGAAATGTCCGGGCAGCTATCTGCCCCAGTCGATCGCCTACAACAACGACAACTGCTGCCCGAGCCAGGCCTGCGTGAAGGCCGACGGAACGCGCGTCGACGCGATGTGCGCGACCGGCGCGCGGATCTGCCCGCCGGGCTCGTGGCTGCCAGGCTCCGGCCCCGACGCTGGTGCCGATGCGACCGACGCGTCGACGGAAGCAGACGGCGGCAGCGACGCCACCGACGCGAACAGCTGCACGGGTGCGGCGCCCGTCGATTGTTTGCAGACGTGTGCCTTGTGGACAGCGATCGCCCGCGTGTGTACGGCCGGATCGTGGACGTGCCCAAACGGTTACCTTCCAGCGGCGATCGCGCGCGCCAACGACAACTGCTGCCCGAGCATGGCGTGCGTGCAGGCGGACGGAACGCGCGTCGACGCGACGTGCTCGGCCGGCCTGCGAATCTGTCCGGCGGGCTCGTGGCTGCCCGGCTACGGTCCCGACGCCGGCGCCGACTGAGCGCGCGCTACGCGCCGTTTTCTGACCTGTCGCGGGGGGCTGGCCTCACTTCGACGATATGATCGTGGTCAATGGATAGCGGCGCGCCGGTCGCTGCAAGGCATGCGCGGGTGAAGCGGGCGATCGGGACGGCGCTCGCGCTGGTCCTGATCGGCTGCGG